>DALZNT010000035.1:0-29260 GCA_032005505.1 Clostridium sp.
ATTACATAAAGAGACATAATGATGAAATTGAAATTGTAGCAGTAGCAGAGCCAATCAAAGAGAGAAGAGAGAACATAGTTAATATGTTCAATATTAGTGAAGATAGAGCTTTTTTATCTTGGGATGATGCTTTAGCAGTTGGAAATATTGGAGATGTAGTTATAGTTACAACTCAAGACCAAATGCACTATGAGCCAACTATGAAGGCCTTGGAATTAGGATATCACATACTTCTTGAGAAGCCTATGTCACCAAATTTAAAGGAATGTATAGAAATGGTGAATAAAGCTGAAGAGAAGAAGCGTCATTTATTAGTTTGTCATGTGCTTAGATACACAGAGTTCTTTAAGGAACTAAAGACTATTCTTGATAGTGGAGAAATTGGAGAGTTAGTTACAATTCAGCATATAGAAAATGTAGGTTATTATCACCAGGCACATAGCTTTGTTAGAGGAAATTGGAGAAATAAAGAGGAATCTGCCCCAATGATTTTAGCCAAATGCTGCCATGACTTAGATTTAATGTATTGGTACGCAGGAGCGAAGTGTGAAAGTTTAGCTTCCTTTGGTAGCTTAAAGCACTTCAAATCAGAATGTGCTCCAGAAGGTTCAGCAGAAAGATGTTTAGGTTGCGGACTTAAAGATTGTTCTTATGATGGAAGAAAAATTTACTTTAAATGTTTAGATAGAATTAAGAGTGGAGATACGTCAAATACAACTTCAACAAGACATTGGCCAACTAGCGCAATAACTGAAGATATAACCTTAGAAGGAATAACTAAAGCGTTAAAGGAAGGACCTTATGGAAGATGCGTTTATCACTGTGACAATGACGTGGTTGATAATCAAGTAATAAGTTTAAATTTCAATAATGCAGTTACTGTAGCTTTCACAATGACAGCATTCACAGATAAAGTTTCTAGAATCAGCAGATTTATGGGAACTAAAGGTGAGATTAGAGCTACAACAGAAACTAATACTATAGAAATTTATGATTTTGATTCAAGACAAGTGAGAATAGTAGAAGTTAAAGAGCCAGATAGTGGACATGGTGGCGGAGATAATGGAATAATGGAAGATTTCTTCAATCTTGTTAAAACTGGAGTAGTTGAGAAAAGATACACTACAGGAAAAATCTCTGTTATGAGTCATGCGATGGCAATGGCTGCAGAGGATGCAAGACTATCAAAGAAGAGCATAAATCTTGAGGAATATATAGAATACATAATGAAATAATTACTATTTAAAGAAAACCAGTAACTTTGAATTTACCCATGTCCAAGTAGAGTGGGTATAATTCATTCTGAAGTTACTGGTTTAAATTATGTTTATTTTCCGTAATTTAAGTGTATCATCGTGAAAGATTAATGTTGAGTTTGCTTTCCATAATAGTATTGTCAACCTTGAAACAGTTGAAGGTTGACAATTGTGAGGTTAGGTGATAAATTAAAGTTATTAAATGAGAAATTTTCAAAAGTTACAGGCTTTTTATGAAAACTAGGAGGAATATACATATGATACAACAATTGAAGGCAAAGATTTTTACGGGTGAATTAATTTCAAGAGAAGAGGCAGAGATGTTAATAGATGCACAACTTCAGGAGCTATGTGATGCTGCGGAAGAAATCAGAAAAGAAATGTGTACAAGCGAATTCCATATGTGCACAATTATTAATGGAAAAAGTGGACGTTGCTCAGAGGATTGTAAATACTGTGCTCAATCAGCTCACTTTAATACAAATGTAGAAGTATATCCACTACTTGCTCCACAAAAAGTAGTTAAGAATGCTGTATCAAACTACAATGACGGAGTTCATAGATTTTCAATAGTTACATCAGGAAAGAGACTTTCTGATTTAGAGCTAAAAAATGTTTGTGAAATTAATAAGGAAATTACAAAGGAATGTTCAATAGAACTATGTGGTTCTCACGGTTTATTATCATTAGAGCAGTTAAAAGAGCTTAAGGCTTCAGGTGTAACTCGTTACCACAATAATCTTGAGACAGCTAGAACTTTCTTTGAAAATATATGTACAACTCACAGTTATGACGAGAAGGTACAAACTATAAAAGATGCTCAGGAAGCAGGACTTGAGGTTTGCAGTGGAGGAATATTTGGACTAGGTGAAAATCTTAGCCATAGAATAGAGATGGCATTTGAACTTAGAAATTTAGGGGTTGATTCAGTACCAGTAAATGTCCTAAATCCTATAGAAGGAACTCCAATGGAAGATAATGAGCCACTTACTTATGATGAGATTGTTAGAACAATTGCGATCTATAGATTTATAATGCCAGATAAGTTCATTCGTCTTGCTGGTGGACGTTCTTTACTTGGCGATAAGGGAAGAAGAGCCTTCATGAGCGGTGCAAACTCAGCTATATCAGGAGATTTATTAACTACAGCTGGAATTTCTACAGCTGATGATATAGCTATGGTTCAAGAGATTGGCTATACAGTTAAGAAAAATGCCTAGAGGTATATTTGTAACTGCCACAGGAACAGATGTAGGAAAAACCTATATTAGTGGTGAGTTGTTAAAAAGGATAAGGAACCTTGGAGTTAATGCAGGATATTTTAAAGCAGCATTAAGTGGTGCAGAGCTTTCCGAGAATAATGGAAGTCTCATTGCAGGAGATGCCCATTATGTATACGAAGCTTCAGGATTACAAGGAAATCCAAATGACTCCATACCATATATATTTGAAGTGCCAGCATCACCCCATTTAGCTGCACAGATAAACAATATACAAATTTCTATGAAGACTATAATGGATCATTATGAAAACCACAGTAAGAATTATGATTTTATATTAAGTGAAGGCAGTGGTGGTATAATTTGTCCCATTTTTCTTGATGAAGAAAAAATTATGCTGACAGATGTTATTAAAGCTTTAAATGTAGATATTGTTATTGTTGCAGATGCAGGCCTAGGAACTATTAACTCTACAATGTTAACCTTAGAATATGCTATAGCAAAGGGCATAGGCATAAGAGGAATAATTCTTAATAGATTTGATAAAGAGAATTTTATTCATAGGGATAATTTAAGAGTTGTTAATGAACTTATGGGACTGAAAGTTTATACTTGCATAGATAATGGTGAGTTGAGTATTTCTAATGAAGAGTTAGTGGAACTTATAGATTTTTAGATTTAGTTTCATAAATAATGAACTGTACAATAATTAAATGCGAACTTTAGTGAAATTAAAATAATATAAAGATATATAACTGAGCTACAAGTATGGAAATTTACTTGTAGTTTTTTATTATTATTTTATCTTAAGACTAAAGTTTAAAACAATATTGACGATAATATATAATACATAGGGGATATAGGAAGTATAAGAGGGGATAGAAAATGCTTAGTTTATTTAATAAAAATTCGATAAAAAATATAGAAAAATCAGTGGAGAAGTATAGTTCGATTTTACGTGATGATGTAAACTTGGTTATACGAACTAGATATAATGGAAAATTATATACGAGTTATGTAGAAGATATAGATAATAGAGTCGTCGTATTTAGATGTCCTATTGATAAAGAGGAGCTTATTAGATTTAAAGATAATAGTATTATTAGGGTAGAGTTTATAAGTTACAGTGTATTATACACAACGGAACTCTTAATAACTGAAAAAATAATTAAAGATAAGGTAGTTTTTTATAAGGGTGAAATTAGTGCGACAATAGAGGAGAGCCAGAAAAGAAAGAACTATAGACTGCCTATAGTTTTAGATTTGAACTATACATTATTACCAGCAGAAAGTGAAAACTATAAGGGTAATACATTAGATATTAGTGCAGGTGGTATGCTCATGGAAACCAACGAAAATATTAATAGAAATTCGGAGATTAAAGTAAGTATTGATATAGATGGGCAAGCTTATAACATAAAAAGTACTATAATAGGAAAAAGAACTAATTATCGAAATGGAACATATTTATACAATTTAAAATTCAATAACTTAAAAAGCAGATATAGAAATCAAATAAATAGATATGTAATTGATAATACAGGTATATAAAGTTCGAAAAGTAATGAAATTCAATAAGTTTTGAGTGCAAAAATATAATGATTTTTGCACTCTTTATTTTTGGCTATAGATTAGAGTTACTATTAAAGAAATAATTACTATTTACATAGTAGATAGTAATTATTTCACAGTTGAAACAGTATTTATGATTTATATAACAGAAATAAAGTGAATCCCAACACTATAAGCTCTGTTAGTGGGAAGGTAAGCCATACACCGTTTATTCCAAGAAGTGATGAGAGTAGAAATGCCATTGGAATAATTATTATAAATCCACGAAGCAAGGAAATTAAGAAAGCTTCTTTGGGTTTATCTATGGAACTAAAATAGGTTGCTGTAATAACATTTATCCCTACAAAAGCAAAGGCTGTAAAGTATATATACATACCATTCTTCGCTATGGAAGTTAGAATTAAGTTTTGATCTTTATTGAAGAAATTTATAATGGTTTCTGAAAAAGTAAATATTATACTATAAGCAATAATTGCACATATAACTGCAGTAATAATCCCATATTGATAAGTTTTTTTAATGTTTTCATTGTTTGAATCGCCGTAGTTTTTACTTAAAATTGGTTGAATACCTTGTGCTATACCTGTAAATATTGCAATGACAACAAGGGCAATATTGGCGATAATTCCATAGGCAGCAACGCCTATATTTCCTTGAAGTTTTAAAATAATCCCATTAAAAATAATCATTACAATACCAGATGAAACCTCTGTTATTAAGGCAGATACTCCAAGTAAAGAAATATCTTTAATGGATTTAAAGTTTAATTTAACCTTCATAAGGGTAAAGGTATTTTTCTTTTTAAAGAAGTGGATGGACAAAATCATCAAACTTATTATTGGTGCAATTGCTGTTGCCAGGGCAGCTCCAAACATTCCCATTCCAAGAGGAAATAGAAAAATATAATCAAGAATGATATTTGAAAGACTTCCAATTAGCATTGCAGCCATAGACAATTTTGGATTTCCATCGTTACGAACAAAGCAGATAAATAAATTATTCAGCATAAACATTGGAGCAAAAGTGAGAATAGTTTTAAGATAGGTGCTTGTCATTGAATGAATGGTTTCATCAGCGCCAAGTAAGGTAGCTAGAGAATTTGAAAATAGTAGTCCAATGATAGTTAAGATTAAGGATACAATTACAGTAAATTGTAGAGCCTGTGTAAATATCATAATTGAACGTTTGTTATTAGTGTTACCCTTTGAAATGGAGTAACGGGTTGATCCACCCATGCCAATCATAAGACCGAGTCCATGGATAAAGCTATAAAGTGGTATAGCCAAATTTAGTGCTGTTAAGCCATTAGCTCCAAGATTTCTTGCAACAAAAAATGTATCTGCTAGAATGTAACAGGAAAGTCCTAACATACCCAAGACGTTTAAGGATACGTATTTGACAAAAGTACTTAAAATATTGTTATTTTTCATTTTTATTATTCCTCCCAAAAAATAAAAAGCGTACGGTTATTTCATACCTTCAAAGGCCTACAGTATGAAATCCGAACGCTTTTATATATTTCTTTACCCGGCGGTAAAGAAGTAAAGCTTATATAATTAATTTTATTTGTTAGTTAATATATTTATTCGTTAGTTAATATATTTATTCCTTCTTCAACAGTAACTAAGTTCTGTTCACCAGTTATCATATTTTTAACTACTATTTTATTTTCAGCTTTTTCGTTTTCACCAATAATGATTACGTTAGGAATAGCTAATTTGTTAGCATATTTCATCTTCTTAGGGAATTTTCCACCTTCAAGATAAATATCAACTTTAAGTCCAGCTTCTCTAAACTTGCTACAAACTTCAATTCCGTATTCGAAGTCATCATCCATAGGGATAACTAAGGCATCCATTACTGAATTTTTATTTAAATCTATGATGTTACTTTCCATGAAGCTCCAGAATAATCTTGTAAGACCTATAGATATTCCAACTCCAGGAAGTTGCTTTTCAGTATAGTATTGAGCTAGGTTATCGTATCTTCCGCCAGAACATACAGAACCAAACTCTGGGTAGTCATCTAAGAATGTCTCATATACTGTTCCTGTGTAGTAATCAAGTCCTCTAGTTATTTTAAAGTCTATAATGTAGTTTTTATCAGGTACTCCGAGAACTTTAATGTATTTATTTACAGTTTCAAGCTCTTCAACACCCTCAATAAACTTCTCGTGAGTAACTCCTAAACCCTTAAGCATAGCAATTTTCTCATCATTGCTTCCAGTAGTTGTGATGAAGCTGATAAGAGAATTCATTGCTTCTTCAGAAGAAACATATGCCTTAAGCTCTTCTCTAACTTTTTCTTCACCAATTTTTTCTATTTTATCTACAACTCTAAGAACTTCTATATAACTTTCGATGTTTAAGCTTCTTAAGAAGCCATCTAAGATTTTTCTGTTATTTAATCTGATTTTGAAGTTTTCAAAGCCAAGCTCCTTAAAGATTTTGTAGATGATACTTGGAATTTGAGCATCGTTAACGATACTTAGAGAACCATTACCTATAACATCAACGTCACATTGATAGAATTCTCTAAAACGACCTCTTTGGTTTCTTTCTCCTCTATAAACCTTTCCCATTTGATATCTTTTGAATGGGAATGCAAGTTCATCCATGTGTTGAGACACATAACGAGCTAGGGGCACTGTTAAGTCAAATCTTAGAGCCATATCAGTGCTTCCTTTTGTTAAAGTATATATCTGTTTTTCAGTATCTCCACCAGTTTTAGCAAGTAAGACCTCACTTTTTTCTATAACTGGAGTATCTATTGGAAGAAATCCAAAGGATTCGTAGTTTCTTCTTATAACATCATATACATGGTTAAAGGCTACCTGCTCTCTTGGGGTAAGTTCCATAAATCCAGGTAATATGCTAGGTTTAGTAATTTTTATGCTCATGTTTATCTCTCCTTTTCCTACTTAGTAATAGAAGGCTTATTATATGAAATTCACCCTCATATGCATTCGGTTGAGTAAGTTCCACTGTCTAAATCGAAGATTTAGACAGTGGAACTTATGAAACTCAGCCTCATATTAATTCGATGGAGTGCTCGAAGAGTAAGTTCTAGTGACTAAATCACGCGTACCCTTTGGGTGTAGATTTAGACTCTCACTTAACTTCCACTAACCAAATCATAGAGTTAGTGTATCACTTAAAAAAATCTCTAAAGATTGGCATCCTTAGAGATTTAAATGTCTATAATCTCCATAGATACCTTGCCACATGCAAATAGGCCTATATCTATGGCTTCATTTTTAAACCATAATTATAAGGCCGTTAATCTATGATGATGTTGATGTTTTTTTACGATATATTTCATTACAATCATCTCCTATTATAAATAATCTATCACTTTATAAATTATCTGTCAATAAGTTTCATTTTAAGGATATTTTTTATGGGAGTCTATTCCTAAGACATATGAGAGTCTATTCCTAAGACATATATGTAATTGAAGGTGTGGAATAGCATTTATTAAATTAAAAACATAGTTAATTAAATGGACGAAAGTTTTTGTAATCTATTTAAAAACCTAAAGTTAATGTTAACGAAAATACTACAAAAATACTACAATAATATATTTAAAACTACATTATTTTAAGGAAGTGACAAATTATATTTTGTAGAATAAAGGATAAATTTACATATATTATACAAAATAAAGAGCAAATTTATAATATTAGGTGTAAAGATATTATAAAAATTTATAGAAAAAATATTTATAGAAATATTTGACTGAAGTTAAGGGTAGATTTAGTCGAAGTTGAAAGTAAGCTGTATTTTGCTAATAGTGGCAATGGGGAAAAAAATAATATGTTTAAAATCTATATTCAAGAAGTGAAAAATATATTGTTTACTGGCACAAAAAAATTATTGAAAAATATTAGCAGAATGTTAATATTACATTAATGGAAATAGTAAAATATGGAAGAAAACTAAGTTTACTATTCAAATTTAAAATAGGGGGGAACGGAATGAATTTAAAAAAAGTTATGGCACTTGGAATTGCAGCATCAATGTTTATGAGCTCCAGTGCAGCTGCAATTACAAGCACTACATCCACAACATCAGCAGATAACTTCAGAAAAGCTTTACAAGAACAACGCGAAAGACTTATGGTTCTCGAAAGCCAATTATCAGCAGAAGAAAATCTACAAGAACTAAAAGACGCTGATACAGTAAGAGTTATTGTAGAGGTAGAGGGAGATGCAGTAATCGAAAAAGCAACTGCAAAAGGCCTAAAGGTTTCTGAAATGAGTATTTCAGAAGTAGAAGGTATACAACAACAAATATTAAATGATCAAATTACAGTACAAGATCAAATTAGTTCTCAGGGAGTTAATTTTGACATAATTAATACATTCACAAATGTAACTAATGGATTTAGTATGGAAACAACTTTAGGCGAAGCTAAGAAGATTGAAGCTATTGATGGTGTTAGATCTGTTACTATTGCCAATGAATATGATAGACCAGAGCCAGATATGAATAATAGTGGTGATATCACTGAAGTATATGAAGCATGGACTAATGGATTTGATGGAGAAGGAACAGTAATATCTATTATTGATACTGGTATAGATTCTGACCATAAAGATATGTTACTTACACATAAAAATAAAGCTGAATTGGATAAGACAGAAGTAGAAGGAATTGTTTCAGATGAAGGATTACCTGGAAAGTTCTATACAGATAAAGTTCCTTATGGATATAACTATATGGATGAAAACGCTGAAATTCGCGATTTAGGTCCAGATGCTAGTATGCACGGAATGCACGTTGCAGGTATAGCAGGCGCTAACGGAGATAAAGAAGCAGGCGGAATAAAAGGTACTGCACCAGAGGCTCAACTTCTTGCTATGAAGGTATTTGGAAATAACCCTGCAATGAGTTCAACTTTTGGAGATGTTATTATAAAGGCTATAGATGACTCAGTAATCCTTGGAGCTGACGTTATCAACATGAGTTTAGGTTCAACTTCATCTTTTGTTGATGATGAAGATCCAGAACAAGCAGCTGTAAATAGAGCTGTGGATAATGGAGTAGTAGTAGCAGTATCTGCTGGAAACTCAAATGTTTTTGGAAGCGGATATGATAATCCACTTGCACAAAATCCAGATTATGGTGTAGTTGGTTCTCCAGGACTAGCAACAGATTCTCTTCAAGTAGCTTCAATAGAAAATAATATTATGACTGGATATGGCGTAGAGTTTAATATTGATGGAAAAGATTATATTTATCCATATACTACGTCAGGAGAAGATATATTAGAGAATTTTAAAGGAAAAGAATTGAAAGTAGTAGATTGTGGACTTGGTGGACTTCCAGAACACTTCCCAGCAGCAGTAAAAGGAAATATAGCTTTAATTCAACGTGGAAGTTATGATTTTACGTCAAAAATAGCTAATGCCGAAAAATATGGCGCAGTTGCTGTTATAGTATACAATAGTACGGCTGGTGGAGATGGCCTTATCAATATGATGTATCCAGACGGTGGGAAAATTCCTGCAATGTTCATGGGACTCACAGGTGGTAAGCTTATAAAAGAAAATTCTAAAAAAGATGGTTTTACAATTTCTATGAATGGAAATAGTGCAGAAGCTGCAAACCCAGTAGTAGGAAAAATGGCTGATTCTACTTCATGGGGCTTTACTCCAGATTTAGAGTTTAAACCAGAGATTACAGGTGTTGGTGGAAATGTATGGTCAACAGCTAATGATAATGGATACCAAAATATGAGTGGTACGTCTATGGCAGCTCCAAACGTAGCTGGAGGATCAGCATTAGTACTTCAAAGAGTTGATGATTTATTTGAATTAACTGGAGAAGCTAAAGCTTTAATGGCTAAAAATATATTAATGAGTACAGCTATTCCGCACGTAGATAAAGGTGATAATCAATCACAAACAGCTAAAGTAGGAGCAAATTATACATCTCCAAGAAGACAGGGTGCAGGTGTTATGAACTTATCTGGAGCTACAAAAACACCAGCTATAGTTACAGATAAAACAACTGGAATCTCTAAAGTTAATCTTAAGGAGATAAAGGGAGACAAAGCTACATTCACTATAACTGTAGAGAACTTTGGAAAAGACGAAGTTAGCTATGATTTAGAAGGAACAGTTCAAACTGACTTTGTACAATCAGAATACACCAATTTAGAAGCTGATAACATTATAGATAAAAACACTAAAAAATTCCCAATATCCTTTAGCAACAAAACAGTTAAAGTTGCTGCAGATTCTAGTGCAGATGTTACGGTTACAGTAGATTTAAGCAATGCTGTAATAGGTTCATCAAATAAAACTATTGAGAAAGCATTTAAAAATGGTGGATATATAGAAGGATTTGTAACTTTAACAGATCCAACAGATACTAACCCAGAGTTAAGTATTCCTTATGCAGGATTTAAAGGTGAGTGGGATAAGGTTCCTGTAATCGATGATTCTATCTATGATGAAGATGGAATTAGCTATTATGGAGTTACTAGTTTGGTAGATCAAGGTTTGAATTTCTATGGATTCGATTATGGTGCAGATCAAGCAAAGGATATGCCTAGTGCTGAATATATAGACATGTCACCAGATAAAGATGGATATGTAGATTCTGTACGTCCAGTTGTTTCATATTTAAGAAATGCAAAAAATGTAGAAATAGAAATCTTAGATGCAGAAGGAAATGTATTAAGAACTCTTTATAAAAAGAACGATGTAAGAAAACACTATTATGATGGTGGAAAAACAAGAAAGTATAGCATATTAAGTGATGCAGAGTGGGATGGAACTGTAAATGGAAAGTTAGTTGAAGAAGGAAGCTACACTTACAGAATTAAAACTAAGGTAGACTTCGAAGATGCAGAATGGCAGAACAATGATTATAAAGTAAATGTTGACCTTACAGCTCCAGAAGTAAAGGGAGCAGCTTATGACGCTGAAAAGAAAACTTTAACCTTAAAAGGTGAAGATAATTTTGATGGACACGTTTATGCATACCTATTAGTAACACCATTAGGTACGTATACCAGCAAGGATGGAGTATTTGATATTAGCGCTGAAGTTGAAGCAGGATATAATATGAGAAACTTCACAGCAGCAGTATCAGACTATGCACAAAATATAGGGATTGAAGATTTAAGTAACCTAATGGGTCCGGTTGAAGGGGATAAGGATGCTCCAGTAGTTAAATTAACAAGTCCAGAGTTCTTTGCAACTTATAATGGAAACAATATAAACTTCGCAGGAACAGTTACAGACAAATCTTCAGTTGAAGTAGTTAAGATTGCAGGACAAGACGTTCCTCTAACTTATGATAGTGCGGCTGACTGTTGGAAATTCTCAGTTGATATGACTCTTGAGAATGGATACCATAGCATAAAGGTATATTCAAAAGATAATGCTGGGAATGAAATAGAATTTGCTCATAAGTTATTTGTTGATGGAGAAGCTCCAGTTATAGATATAGCAGAGTTACCAGCACAAACTATTGATAATTCAGTAGTTTTAAGTGGTAAAGCTACTGATAACTTCCCAAACTTAAAGGTAGTTGTAAATGGTAATGTAATAGCTAATATAGAACAAGAATTCTCTTACTTTGACCAACTAGATCCAGCAAGCTATGACTTTAATAACTATGAAATTGCTCTAGAAGATGGAGAAAATACTATAGTTGTAGAAGTTACAGATGCTGCAGGTCATAAAACAACAAAACAAGTTACTGTTAATAAGGTTGATGAAATAGTTGATGATGTTGCTCCATTAGCACCAATAGTAGAATTGGTTGATGGAAAAGTAGTAATAAAACCAGCTGATGAGGATACAGTTAAAATACAATATAGCTATGACAAAGAAACTTGGAATGACTATACTGAAGATGTAGTATTTGAAGAAAATGCAACTCTATATGTAATAGCAGTAGATGCAGCTGGAAATAAGAGTGTAGTTGTTGAATACACAGTGCCAGATACAACTAAACCTGGAAAACCAGTAATGACAGAAGAAAATGGAAATGTAACTATTACAAAGGCAGATGAGGATACAGCAAAAATAGAATACAGCTTAGATAATGAGACTTGGATAGAATATAAAGAATCAGTACAAGTTCCAGAAAAAGGCACTATTTATGCAAGAGCTACAGACCAGGCTGGAAATGTAAGTGAAGTTGCAGACTTAACAGTACCAGACAGAACAGCTCCAAAGGCTCCAACAATGTCACAAAAAGATGGTTTAGTAACAATTAAAGCATCAGATGACGATACAGTTAAAATAGAATATAGCTTAGACAATGAAACATGGACAGTATATACTGAGCCAGTACAAGTTGCAGAAAATGCTACAGTTTATGTTAGAGCTATTGATGATGCTGGTAACATCAGTGAAGTTAAGGAAATTAAAGTTCCTTCAACAATAGATCCATCAGAGCCAGTTACACCAGAAAAACCAGCAGATACAACTCCACCATCAGCACCAGTTATTTCTGAGAAAGATGGAGTGGTAACAATAGTAGCATCAGATGATGATACAGCTAAACTTGAATACACTCTTGATGGTAAGATTTGGGTACCATATAAAGAACCAGTAAAAGTAGCTGAAAAGGCAACAATTCAAGCAAGAGCTATTGATGAAGCAACAAATATCAGTGACGTTGTTGACTTAACAGTACCTGATAGAACAGCTCCAAAGGCTCCTAAGATGTCTGCTAAGAACAATATGGTAACAATAGAAGCTCAAGATGAAGATGTAGTTAAGATTGAGTATAGTCTAGATAATAAAGAGACTTGGATAGAATATAAAGATCCAGTTAAATTAGCTACTAAGAAGACAATGTATGCAAGAGTTACAGACGAAGCCGGAAATATAAGTGAAATTTCAAAACTTACTATGCCATCATCAGGAAATAGTTTACCACAAACAGGTGGATTAGTTGGTTCTGGATTAATGGCTGTAGGCGGAGTAGCAGTTGCTGCATTTGGAGCATTAATGCTTAAAAAGAGAAATAGAAAATAATTAAGAAATTAGTTAAAATGTTTCCAGGAAAATCTTAAAAATAAAGGGGATATTTCAGATTTTAGTCTGAGATACCCCCTTTTTATGAGTTAATATTTAATTGAAGAATTTTGAGGTTATTCTAAAAGGTATTAGATGGGAATCATCAAAGATTTATTATTAGCAGATGATTGTAAAAGTTTATTTTTATAAAGTATTAGTTGAGAAGTTATTCTAATATAATCTAATTATTTTTTTAAGTTGTCACAGTAAACTATCATTGCATCACTTAAGAACTGTGCAAGACCTTCACCATATTTATCTATATTAGCCGTGAATCGCTCGTCAGCAGTATACATAAGAGCAAGTCCTCTAAAAATTTCAGGAGTGCAATTGTAGAAGTTTTTAGAGATATGACTTCTCCACTTTTCTACTAAATCTTGGACTTCGTTAGTGGATGGGTCTTTATCCATTAATAAAGCTAAGCCTTTGTAGATTTCACTAGCATCACCCATGATATTTTGCCAATCATCTTTGTTATATTTTGAAGTTTTGTTTTGAGACTCTTTATAGGCATCACTGCCGCCATATTTTTTCTTTGTTTCTTCTGCATATTTTGCTTTATGGTCTTCTATAGCTTTCATATCAAAGCTATTAAACATTTCTTTTTTACTCATTTCAATTTCTCCTTCAAGAGATATTAGTGTTTTATCTAGGGAAGCTATGATATTGTCTAAGCGTTGCCTCTTTTCCCAAAGAAGCTCTTTATGGAGTGATAAGCAGTGAGTTTTATCAAAGTTAGGACTACTTAAGAAATTCTTTATATCCTCTAGAGAAAAATCTAATTCTCTAAAAAATAGAATTTGTTGGAGCTTTTCAAGCTCTTCATCTCCATAAAATCTATAGCCAGCATCATTTATGAAGTAAGGTTTTAGTAAATTTATAGAATCATAATGGTGGAGGGTGCGCACCGTTACTCCAGCCATTTCTGAAACTTCTTTAATTTTATATAGTGTATTCTTTGAACTTTTTGTAGTCATAAAATCACTCCTTAAGTGAAACTCTAAATCTTTACCCAAAGGGCACGTACGATTTAGTCAGTTGAAGTTAAGTGAGAATCTAAATCTCTGATTTATTCATTAGCTTAGTTAGCTTACCCTTAATTTAATAATAAACTATGACGTTGCGTGAGAGTCAATATGAATTGAAAATAAATTATTAAAATATTTTCATTGTGAATTTAATAATAAAATGGATGTAAATGATATAATAATTAATATGTAGATGTTAAAATTAGGAATAAATCATCTTAATTTGAAGTCATGAGGAAGGGGAATTAATTAATGGAAAGTCGGTAGGGTTTGCTCTATTCTTCCACAACTTTTCAACCTTCACTGGAAAGCCAGGTCTATACTTAGAGGATTTATATGTTAGACCAAATATGAGAGGCAAAGGTCTTGGAAAGATGCTTCTAGCTTTTTTAGCGAACTTAGCAGTGGAAAGAGATTACGGAAGGTTTGAGTAGTGGTGTATAGATTGGAATGAGCCTTCAATTAAATTCTATAAGAGTTTGGGAGCTATTCCAATGGATGAATGGACCGTTTATAGAGTATGTGATAAGGCTCTAATAGATTTATCAAATGAATTTTAAACTTAAAAATTTGAGGCTTAAAAAATAATTTCAAAAATTGTAAAAATCTTGTTGACATTTTTCATGGTGATTGTTTATAATAAGAATATAGTAAATATTTAGAAAATTAAATAGTATTACTAAATTAAAAGAAGGAGGTAGGAACTATGTTAAGTAGAAGAAATTTAGATGGCGTTATAATTTGTAGTATAAATAGACAGTTTGGCGATAGCTTTTTCTGTAATGGCAGTAGTGCGTCCATTTTTAACAATGTTCAATTTAATAAAATTATTAATATTACCCTACCTCAAAATATAGATTTTTAAAGACTATTTAAAATACTATTTTGTGAGCAAAGTCCTAGGGTAACTTAGGACTTTTTTATATTTATTTAGGTTTTGAGACAGTTGTCTTAGTCCATACTTTTTAAGTGAAGCTTCCTTAAGTGAATATCCAAATCTATACCCTAAAGGGCACACGTGATTTGGGTTATATGAACTTACTCCTTTGAATGAAATGAGAAGGAGTTTCCTTAAAAAGTACTCTTTAAAACTGCCTTATAGCCTTCATATATAATCCATGGTAGCTAACCATGACTTGCTTATAGTAACTAAGGTCGTAATCTATACCAAATGAGGTATGGATTACGGCCTTTTTTAAGTGAGAATCTAAATCTCTGATTTAGCTCTTCGAACTTACTCCACCGAATGAACATGAGGCGGAGTTTCATAAGTTCCATTATCTAAATCTCTGATTTAGCTCTTCGAACTTACTCTACCGAATGAACATGATGCGGAGTTTCATAAGTTCTATTATCTAAATCTCTGATTTAGCTCTTCGAACTTACTCTACCGAATGAATATGAAGTGGAGTTTCATTTGAGGAAGTTAAATACTATTAGCTATCTAAAATTTTGGCAATAGCATCCTTGGAATGGATGCAAAGTGGAGAAATCTACTTTTAGATTGGAGGGAAAACAGTGAAAAAAATCTTAGGCTACACAAAACAACACAAGTTCGTTACTATCCTGGGTGCAATATCAATGCTTCTAGTAGTTTCAGCAGACCTAGTAGTGCCTTACATTACAGAAATATTTATTGATGATGTACTTACAGCAGGTAACTATGAAATCTTAACAACTATAGCATGGGTTGTAGTAGGGATAACAGCAGTAAAGTTTGGATTCGGATTTTTAAGGGAGTATTTATTTGATTATTTAGGAATCACAATTTCAAGGAGTATTAAGGAGGAATTATTTAATCATATTGAAGGTTTGTCATTCTCATACTTTGACAAAGTAAACACTGGAGAATTAATGTCAAGGGTTGGTGAGGATGCAGACAATGTACTAGAAATCATGGGCTTCGGACTCAGACTTACCATTGAGGACACCATATATTTTGTAATGGCATCAGTACTTTTATTTAGAATTAGTGTACCACTTACACTAGTTGCTATGGCTACAATACCTATTATTGCAGTTTTGGCAATAAAGTCAGAGAAACAGCTAAATGATGTTTATGAAAGAATAAGTGACCATATTGCAGAGCTTAACACCACAGCACAGGAAAATATTGCAGGAGTTAAACTGGTAAAGGCTTTTGGAAGAGAAAAGCATGAAATTCTAAAGTTTTTAAGATATAACTCTAAGAACTATGATCTACAGATGGAGCACAACAAGATTTGGGTTAAGTTCTTCCCACTTGAAGAGTTCCTAACAAACCTATCTACAGTGCTTGTAATCAGTATAGGTGGAATTCTTGTAATCAATGATCATATTTCTGTAGGTCAATTAGTTGCATTTACAAGTTATCTATGGATGTTAACTTGGCCAATGAGAGACCTTGGATGGCTTATCAATCTTTTATCTAGAGGTAAGGCTTCCATAGGAAAGATAAATAAAATCTTAGCAGTGGAGCCTAAGGTAGCAAACTGTGAAGAGCCAGTGAATTTAGAAAATATCAATGAAGATATTGTATTTAAGAATGTATCTTTTAACTATGGTGAGAAAAATGTATTGAAGGATATTAACTTAAATATAAAAGTAGGTTCAACAGTAGCTATCATGGGAACTACAGGTTCAGGAAAGTCTACTCTAGTTAGTCTTTTAGGAAGAAACTACGATGTTACAGAAGGTTCCATTGAAATTGACGGGGTGGATGTTAGAGAGCTTGAAGTGAAATCTTTAAGAGATAGCATTTCCATTGTACCTCAGGACTCCTTCTTATTCTCAGATACAGTAGAGACTAACTTAAAATACGGTAAGCTAGATGCAACACAGGAAGAACTAGAAGAAGTTATAGAGTTATCCTGTTCTAAAGAGTTTGTAGATGAACTTGAGGAAGGCTATGACACATTAATTGGAGAAAGAGGAGTAGGACTTTCAGGAGGACAAAAGCAGAGATTATGTATAGCTAGAGCCTTACTAAGAGATTCTAAGATACTAGTTTTAGATGACTCAACTTCAGCTTTAGACATGGATACAGAGTACCAGCTTTTAAAGAATTTATATGAAGATGAAGAAAATAAAACTACATTTATCATCGCTCACAGAATTTCAGCAGTAAAGAATGCAGATTTAATTCTTTACATGGAGGATGGAGAAATTGTAGAGCAGGGAAATCATGAAGAACTTCTAAATCAAAGAGGAAAATACTTTGAAATTTATGAAACTCAATTTAAGGATTTCCTAGATTTATCAGAGGATAAAGCAGCAAATTATTAGACGGGAAGGTGATAAAAAATGGCAAAGAACACGGTAAATCAAGACGAAAAAGTTGTATCCCTGAAGGGGAAAGATATATTTACAAGGCTTTTTAAGTATATGAAGCCTTATAGATTAAAAATAGTAGGAATACTTTTTTTAATGCTAATAGTTACAGGTGTTGGGCTTTTAAGCCCAATGCTATTAAAAATAGCTATTGATGACTTCATTGGAGCTAAAAATGTTAAGGGACTTGCTTTAATAGGTGGAGGACTTATAGGTTTAAACCTGATCAGCATGTATGCAAGTAAGTTTGCAACCTTTAACATGAACAAAACAACTCATAATATTTTAAAGACAATAAGACAGGAACTTTATGAGCATATCCAGAAGCTTTCCTTCTCTTTCTTTGATGAAAGACCAGTAGGAAAAATCTTGGCGAGGGTAGTTGGTGATGTAAATTCACTTTCAGAGCTTTTTAGCAAATCAGTTACAACAGTAATTCCACAGGTACTAACACTTGTATTTGTAACCATAATCATGTTTTCTATGAATGTTACTATGGCCTTTGTTGCTATAGCAATGCTACCACCATTAATTCTAGGCTTAACTATCATAATGGTTATTTCTAGAAAGCGTTGGCAGGTATTTAGACAGAAACGTTCTAACTTAAATGGATTTACTCATGAATCTTTCTCAGGGATGAAAATTATTCAAAACTTCACCTTCGAGAAAGAATCTAGTAAAAGATTTAAAAATTCAGTAGGTGATATGAGAACTGGATTTATTAATGCAGTTAAGTTAAATGACTGGCTATGGCCGATAGTAGAAGTTTCCTTTGGTGCAAGTACTTTAATTGTATTTTTAATGGGAGCAAAACTTGCAAGACAAGGAGCCGTAACAATAGGAACTATAACAGCATTTATATCTTACACAAGCATGTTCTGGAGACCAATTTTAAATCTAGCAGCTTATTATAATAATTTAATTACAAACTTCGCAGCAGCGGAGAGAATTTTTGAAATCATGGATGTTAAGCCTGGTATAGATGATTTAGAAAGTGCAGATATAATGCCTAAGATTAAAGGACGTGTGGAATTTGAAAATGTATCCTTCGCCTATGAAAAAGATACTCAAGTCCTTCACGATGTAAGTTTTAAAATTAAACCAGGAGAAAATATTGCGTTAGTTGGTCCAACGGGGGCAGGTAAAACTACAATTACGAGTTTAATCAGTAGATTCTATGATGCAACTGAGGGAAGAGTTTTAATCGATGGAAAGGATGTATCAAAGGTTAATCTTTACTCTCTAAGAAGCCAGATGGGAGTAATGCTTCAAGATACCTTCCTATTCTCAGATTCAATTAAGGAGAATATTAGATACGGTAAGTTGGATGCTACTGACGAAGAAATCATCGCAGCAGCTAAGGCAGTAAATGCTCATGAATTCATCATGAAGTTAGAAAATGGCTATGATACAAATGTTAATGAAAGAGGATCTAGACTTTCAGTAGGACAAAGACAATTAATCTCATTTGCAAGAGCACTTCTAGCTAACCCAAGGATATTAATTTTAGATGAAGCAACTTCAAATATCGATACAGCTACAGAAATTCTAGTTCAACAGGGAATCAATAAGCTTTTATCAGGAAGAACCTCATTCGTTATTGCCCACAGACTTTCAACAATAAGAGACTGTGACAAAATTATGGTAATCGATGAAGGTGAAATTGTTGAAGCAGGAACTCATGAGGATTTATTAAAGCTTAGAGGAGCTTATTATAAATTATATATGGCACAGTACAGCTTCTTAAGAGAAGGAGCATAAGTGACACTCCAAATCTATACCCGAAGGGCACGGGTGATTTAGTTAGTGGAACTTACTAAAGAAAAAATCAAAATAAAAGGTGGTGATTCATGTGATGGAGTTATCCTTTAATAATATAGTGAAATATTTGGATTCTACTAAGATTTTTGACGGTATCAGTTTTCAAATTTATGACAGAGAACGGGTTGGAATTGTAGGAGTAAATGGCAGCGGTAAAAGTACTATATTAAAGCTTATTGCAGGAATTTATGAGATGACAAGAGATGATAAGGGAAGTATATTTCTGCCGAGAGGAGCGACGATAGCCTATCTTGAACAGATTCCTTCCTATGGTGAGGGAATAAAGGTTGAGGAGGTGCTAAATGAAGCCTTTGCAGAACTTCATATTATGGAGAAAAGGCTGAAGGAGCTGGAAAAAAATATGGCACAGCTAAAGGATGGTGACCTTCAACGAGCTTTAAAGGAGTACAGCAGTATTCATTTGGAGTATGAAGCTAAAGGGGGATATGACAAGCAGGAAAAGCTCAGTAAAGTATGCCAGGGATTAAATTTGGATGAAGCTTTTAGAAAAAAGGATTTTCACATTTTAAGTGGTGGTGAAAAAACAACTGTTATTTTAGGAAAGATATTACTTCAAAATCCAGACATTCTTCTCCTGGATGAGCCTACAAATCATCTTGATATGGAATCGGTGGAATGGCTTGAGGAGTATTTAAAGAGCTATAAAGGTATTGTTATTGTTGTATCCCACGATAGATATTTTTTAGATAAGGTCGTTATAAAGATAATTGAAGTTGAGGATATGTACTGTGAAACCTATAAGGGAAATTATTCTTCTTATATTAAGCAGAAGGAAGAAAAGATGCTTATTCAATTTGAAAATTATAAGGAGCAGCAGAAGAGAATTACTGCCATGGAAAAGGCAATAAAGGATTTGAGAGACTGGGCCATTAGGGCTGATAATAATAAGTTTTTTAAGAGGGCTGCAAGTATGCAGAAAAGCCTTGATAAGATGGATAAAATATCCAGACCGAAGTTTGAAAGAAGTAATATGAAGCTATCCTTTAAAGAAACAACAAGGTCAGGCAATGATGTAATTATGGTAAAGGATTTGTGTAAAGCTTATGAAGATAAGATTCTCTTTGATAAGGGAAATATGCTGATAAATTATGGAGATAGAGCAGCACTCATCGGAAGCAATGGAAGTGGGAAAACTACCTTTCTAAAAATGCTTTTAGGTCAGGAGGCTATGGATATTGGTATAGCACGAATAGGTGAAAGTGTTAAAGCGGCATATCTTCCTCAGAATATTGAGTTTGAAAATGAGGAGGTCACTGTACTGGAAACCTTCAGAGAGGATTTTTCAATATTAGAAGGTAAGGCTAGAGAGTACCTTTCAAAATTCATGTTTTATGGAGCAGATGTTTTTAAGAAAATAAAACATCTGTCAGGAGGGGAAAGGGTAAGGCTTAAGCTAAGTATACTTTTGTTTCAGGATATTAATCTATTAATAATGGATGAGCCTACAAACCACCTGGACATTGATTCCATAGAAAATTTAGAGGAAGCTTTGAAAAGCTTTGAAGGAACTATATTTTATATTTCCCATGATAGATACTTCATAAATAACATCAGTGACAGAGTTATTGTAATTGAAGACAAAGCCTTTAAATCCTATGAAGGAAACTATGATGATTATAAAGAGGAAAAAAGCAAGAATGACGCTTCAAGTGTTAAAGCTGAGAAGCAAAAGACAGAAAAACCTAAGCGTATAAAAGTAGTAGATGAAAGAAAGAAGCTTCAAAAAGATATTGAAAAGCTTGAGCTGAAAATAGAGGAGCTGGAGAATTCTATAGATGACGTAAATAGTTTAATGGCTGAAGCTGCCACAGATTATGAAAGATTGCAGGAGATTCAGTCTAAACAGGAAGCATTGGAGAAGGAGCTGGAGGAAGTTCTTTCAAGGTGGGAGAAGAGAAGCAGTGAGTTGGAGCAGAAAAACTAATTTTAGGACTTTAAATAAGTTTATCCAGTAAAAGTAGGGGGGGGGTATTTTGAACATTAAAATTAGAATTGAAGAAGAAAAAGAGTGGAGAGTGGTTGAGGAGTTAACAAGGAAAGCCTTTTGGAAAGATGAATATATAGAGAAAATTGGCACTGGTTGTGATGAACATTATTTGGCACATTCATTACGTACAGCTTCAGAATTTATAACAGAGCTTGATTTTGTGGCAGAGGTTTATGGAAAGCTAGTCGGAAATGTTATGTATAGTCAAGCGTATGTTCTTAAACCAGATGGAACTCGTCATGAAGTATTAAACTTTGGACCTTTAAGTGTACTTCCAGAGTATCAAAAGCAAGGCGTAGGAAGTGCTTTGATGAGACATTCTCTTAAAAAGGCAAAAGAAATGGGCTATGGTTCAGTGATATTCTTTGGACATCCAACCTATTATCCAAGGTTTGGTTTTAAGGAAGCAAAGGAGTTTGGGATAACAACCTATAGGGGAGATAATTATCCTGCCTTCATGGCAATGGAACTAATTGAGGGTGATTTAGATGGGGTTAAAGGGAAGTTTTATGAATGCCCATTATATGAGGTAGATGCAGAGAAGGCTAGAGATTTTGACAAGCTATTTCCTGAAAAATAGTCAGAGGAAACTAGAGTGGAGGAAATAAACAAAATGATTTTTAAAGAACTAAACTTGGATTTTTTAGATGATGCAGTAAATTTAGCAATGGAAAATTATAAATCAGAGCAAAAAAAATGTTGTGGTTTATATAATAAAGATTATAAAAATGAGTTATATATACTTTTACAGGACCTTTTTCAAAAACAATTAGGGGCTATGCTTTTTAACAATGATGAGTTAATAGGATATCAGGCTTTTACTGGCATCTATGATACACACACTAGCAATATCAAAAAAAGCTATTCGCCAATTCATGGATATGGAATAAAAGCAGGTAATGACAGGGGAAAAGTTATGTCTTTGCTATTTCAGCATACCTCCAATAAATTAGTGAAAAATAATGTAAATTCTTTTGAGATAAAGGTGTATGCCCACGATACTGAAGTTATAACATCCTATGTATTGAACCAGTTTGGAATTTTGTGTACTGATACTATAAAAGATATTGAAATTCCAATATGCAAAAATGCAATAAGAAGCTATACCTATACAGAACTCACCAAAAAGGATATAGAAACAAATCAGGCTGGACTAATACAGTTATGGGAAAAGTTGGTGAATCATTTAAAACAAAGCCCAACGTACTATCCAGGAATAGAGTTTACTAACGATAGCTATTTAGGTTATATAAATGATCCATCTACAAGGCTTTTTGTAGCGAAAGATAATATGAATATCATAGGTATTGTAGATGCTTCTAATGATGGAAATTGCTTTATGAATACTGATGACAAAACCATGAATGTAGGTGATCTATTTATTTTAGAACATTATCGTGGTCAAAATGTAGCACAGGAATTATTGCAATATACAAATAATATACTCATGAATGAAGGATATAAACGATTATGGGTTGAACATGGTACAACAAATCCTAATGCAATAAGGTTTTGGGATAAGTATTTTTCACGTTTTACCTATACCTTAACCAGAGAAATTGATGAAAGAATAATAGAACTCAATAAATGTTTAAAGGATAGGTAAAGAAATATGAGAATAGATTTGTTGGCAAATAACCTAGAACACATGGAGACGGGATCTACTTTCAAGACAAGACTTGTTTCATTGGGTTTCAGCTTTAGTTGTACGAGAGGGTTATCGTAACAAGGGTGTTGGGAAAGCCTTAAAGCAGTTTGCTTTAAATTATTGCAGAGAGAAAAAAGAGGAGCTTCATAACAGGTTTAATGCAGATATATGTGAGATGGAGGCTGCTGGAATTGTATTAACCAGTAATAGAAATAAGGTGCCTTGTCTAATGATAAAAACCGTATCAGATAGCATTACTGGCGGGGCTGAGGAATTTAGGTGTGCCATAGATGAATCGGCAAGAATTTGTATGGAGATAACCAGTAAAATTATTAGCACCTTATAAAGGTGGAGTTTATAGAGGGGATTTATGAATGAAGATTATTTCTGTTAGAAAGCAACCCGAATATGCTTCAGTTGCAATTAAGTATTTTCAAGATAAATGGGCAAATGAAAATAGCTTAAAGGTATATGAGGATTGCATTACAAATTGTATTACAGCTAAGGCACCACTACCACAGTGGTATCTTCTATATAATAATGAAGAAATTATTGGTTGTGCTGGTTTGATTACCAATGATTTTATAAGTAGGATGGATTTATATCCTTGGATATGTGCAGTGTATATAGAAGAAAAATATAGAGGGCATGCCTATGGTAATTTGTTATTGGAAAAGGCAAAGGAAGATGCAAAGGCTGCAGGTTTTAAGAAGATATATTTATGCACTGACCATGTTGGATACTATGAACATTATGGGTTTCAGTATATTGCTAAGGGGTATCATCCATGGGGTGAGGACTCTAGAATATATTCTGGAAATCTTGATTAATTGATTTTGGATATAGAAATGATGGTTTTAAATTTATGTTAAAACTAGTATTTTCAGATGAAAAATACAGAGATGAATGGCAATCAATAGTAAAAGAAAATGAGTAAGCAGGAGAGAAAGTGAGAAATTTATGTTAGATAATAAAGATTTTGATATGTGGGCAAAGGATTATGATAAAAGTGTAGAGGCTAGCTCTAAGGAGTATCCCTTTGATGGATATTATGAGGTTTTAACTAGAGTCTACAACTTAGTAGAAGAGAAGAAGGATAAGAAAATATTAGATGTAGGTTTTGGAACAGGACTTTTGACTGGAAAGTTCTATGAAGCTGGAGCAGAAATTTATGGTATGGATTTTTCACAGAGCATGATTGATATTGCAAAGGAGAAAATGCCAAAGGGAGTATTTTTACAAGGGGACTTCAATAATGGTGTGCCAGAGCAGTGGAGGGACTTAACTTTTGATTATATTGTATCTTCTTATGCAATTCATCACTTAACTGATGATAAAAAAGTAGAGTTTATAGGTGAACTAAAAAATCTGCTTAGGGAAGCTGGGAAAATAATTATTGCAGATGTGGCATTTGAAGCAGAAATAGACTTGAAGAAATGCAGAGAAACAAATATAGATTCTTGGGATGAAGATGAAATATATATGGTGGCAGAAAAAATTACACAAATGCTGAAAGATAAAGGTATTGAAACTAAGTATACACAGGTTTCTTCCTGTGCAGGTATTTTAGAAATTTATTAGAATTTAAGATTTACTTATTTAAGTGAGGTGTACGTAATGATTGAATTAAGAAAAGTAGATGAAGACAATTTTAGAAAGATAGTAAATATGAAGCTTACACAAGGCGGTCAGGAATTTGTTGCATCTAATGTTTATTCCTTAGCACAAGCTTGGGTTTTCTATGAAGAAGCAAGACCTTTAGCAATATATAAGGATGAGGAAGTAATCGGATTTATGATGCTTTCCTATGATGAAAAAGAAAGAGAAGCAGGTATATGGCGATTTATGATTGCTGAGGAACATCAGGGAAAAGGTTATGGAAAGGAAGCAATGCTAAAAGCCATAGAGATGATTAAAAATGAAAATAAGTTTGATAGTATTGGTCTTGATTATGTTCAGGGAAATGTTGTAGCAAAGCATCTTTATGAAAACCTTGGATTTAAGGAAACTGGAGAAGTCGAAGATGGCGAAATTATAATGAAGATGGATTTGTAAAAGATAAGGTTGAGGTTTAATAGGAGATATCATAATGAATAGAGTACACTCGGGGAAATCCTCGGTTGAAGGTTTAGTGAAGAAAAAAATCTATAGGTAGGGGGTATGATTTATGAAGATAGAAACAAAGAGATTAAATATCGTGCCATTTAGAGAGGAATTTTTAAAAAATTATTATAAGGAATTTACTGAGAATATAGTTAGGTTTCAATATCCGGATGCATTTAAATCTATAGAGGATGCTAGAAATTTAGTTTCAAGATTTGTAGAGGATATGAAGAAAGGTGAAATGCTAGAACTAGTAATTTTATCAAAGGATAATGAATTTTTAGGAAGCTTTGAAGTATTTGGACTTAATGAGGAAGTGCCGGAGCTTGGACTTTGGATTAAGGAAAGGGAACATGGTAAGGGCTATGGACATGAGGCAATGGTAGCAATAGTTGATTATCTAAATTCTACTGGCAAATATACTTCTTATTTATATGAAGTTGACAAGAGAAATATTGAAAGCATAAATCTTATTAAGAAATTTAACGGTATAGAAGAGGGCTGTATAGAGATTACTACAGAGTCAGGAAAACAACTATATTTAAAGCAATTTAGTATAAATTCAGAAAGAAATTAAGTAGTAGATTAGCTGCTCAATCAGTATTGGGGTAAAGGTTATGGGAGCGAGATGGTGAAGGTTATGAATGATATAGCTTTTAAGGAGCTTGGCTTTCATAGACTAGAGGCACATATAAATTTGGATAATATAGCTTCTCAAAAGACAGCAGAAGTAGCGGGAATGCAGTTTGAGTGTATCCGAAAAGGTTTTATTTATGAATATGATGCATGGACTGATAACGTGATATATGTCATAAATAATACTAATTGTACAGGATTATAAGCCTATCAAATTAATATGCCGTGTTCTTATAGTGAGTAAGGTGAGCAATAGCCAAATTATGAAATTTGAAATCTGACATCATTTCTATTTTAATATATAAGCAGGAATTTGCTTATATAATATGGAGGAAAAATGAAGTATAAATTTAGTTATTATAAAGATGAAGATTTTGAGGAGATGCTACAGTTGGCTATCAATTCCTATAAGTGGGAATACCCTGTTTGTGGAATGAGCAGGCTGGAGTTTGCAAAAGGATTGCATCCTGCTTTTACAGGGCATTATCATTCATGGAGGCATACAGTTGGGATTTACCGTGAAAATGGAAAAATGGTAGCTTGTGTATGGAATGAAGGCAATTATGACGGAGAAGTATTTTTTCTATTTGATTCTAAAGAAGGTAGTGAAGATAAAGAGTTACTAAAGGATATGATTAAATTTGCCAAGACACATGTAAATTCTATAAAGGATGACAGACGGACAAAATACGTGAATTTGTTTATACCTCAATGGAATGAGGTATTGCAGGATATGGCATTAGAAGCAGGTTTTAATAAAAGTAAATTGGGAGAAAGTTTATATATCCTTCCATTTGAGAAACATTCATTTGAAGTGAAGCTCCCAGAAGGCTATACCATAGTGGATGGCAATGAAACACCGGATTTTTATCTATCCAATACTCATCGTTTCTCTTTTGGTTATGGTGGAAATGACCATGCATGTGAACATGGTGAGGAGGCATTTCACAATTTAAGGAAAATGAAGCATTATAGAAAAAATTTAGATTTGTGTGTATTGGATGAACAAAATAGACCTGTAGCAATGGCTATTATTTGGTATGACGAAAGTATGCCATACTGTGAATTGGAGCCTCTAGGTGTAGTGTGGTGGGAGCGTAGAAAAGGAATTGCAACAGCGATTCTACATGAAGCAGCAAATAGAGTAATGGAAAAGTATCCTGACTGCAATGGAATGCTTGGAGGAAGCCAGCCATTTTATCGAAGTATTGGATATGAAAAAAAGGCGGTTATACCATGTTATAACTGGGAATTAGAAGTTTTCATTTCATGGGAAAAAGAATCTGTAGATAGGGATTATGCCAAAGAAGTTTAAATAGAATGAAGTGAAATAATCTTTTATATAAAGGGGTATCGAGGATGAAAAATAATGAGATTAAACTAAAGTTAGAAGAGTATATGGATAGATATGTTGATATATGGGCATTTAGTGGAAGTGTATCAGTGTCAAAGCGTGGGGAAGTTATTTTTGAAAAGAGTTATGGTATGGCAAGCATAGAGCATGGTGTACCTAATAAACCTAATACAAAATTTAGAATATGGTCAATAACAAAACAATTTACGGCAGTAGCTATTTTATTACTTGAGGAAAGAGGACTTTTAAAGACCAGTGATAGTTTAAGTGGCTATTTTCCAGAATATCCTGAGTTCGATGAAAGAATTACGATTCATAATTTACTTTCTAATACATCAGGAATTTTTAATTATTCAAATATTCCAGACTCACATGAAAAGCTATATAGAGTACCGTTAACGTCTGAAGAGTTGATTAGTATATTTAAGGATAGACCCTTAGAATTTGAGCCTGGAAGTGGTTGGGACTACAGCAATTCAGGATATTATCTTTTAGGACTTATAATAGAAAAAGTTTCAGGAGAGACCTATGAGGAATTTTTGAAGAATAATATATTTGAGCCTTTGGATATGAAGAATTCTGGTGTAGATAATAATAAAGCTATACTACCCAATATGGCATCGGGATATTACTTGAATGATGAAAATTTAATTAGATGTAATTATGTAGATATGAATATTGTATTTTCAGCAGGTGGAATATACTCTACAGTTGAAGATATGAATTTATGGATTAAGGGTCTGTTTGGAGAGAAAATTATAAATAAAGATTCCCTTAAAAAAATGATTACCCCCTATAGGAATCAATATGGTTACGGAGTATATGTTGATGAACAATTCAATAGAAGAAGAATTAATCATGGAGGCGGGTGTGAGGGATTTTTAACAGAGCTTCATTATTACATTGAAGAAGAGGTGTCAATTTCTGTTTTTAGCAACTATGGTTTCACAGCAGTCTGGAGCATTAGTGAAATTTTAGCTGCTATAGTTTTTGGTGAAAAGTACACTCTGCCCTATAAACCTAAGAAATTTCAATTAGATACAAAGATTTATGAGGAATATATGGGGATATATGAGGAGAATGATACCAAGCTTACAGTAGCAAGGAATGGAGATAAGCTATTCTTTATAATAAATGACCAGTATATTATGCCAATGTATCCTGTATCTGAAACTAAATTTCATCATACATGGATAGATGAAGAATACCAGTTTGAAAAAGACAAGGATGGCCAGCTATATTTTTGGAAAATAAAAAAAGTTTAGATATATTACTATAAATAGGAGAGCAATTCCTAGGAGGGGAATATGGGTAATTTGATTATTAGAGAATGTAAATATGAGGACTTAAATCAAGTTGAATATTTACAGCAGCAATGGGCTAAAGAAAATGGAATGGCAAGGTCTTTAATTTATTCAGTTACCAAAGAGATGAACAGGATTATTAATTTTTATAAAAAGCATGATTATAAAACTTGGTATATCCAAATGGTTAAATAGTATTTTTACAAATAGTATGTGGAGGTAATTAAAAATGAAAATATATTTTGAAGAATTTAAAGATGACATTGATACTCTTGTAGAATTTCTAACATCAGATACGTGGGAATTTTATGGAACACCAAACCTAAAGCCAGAAAGGATTAGAGCAAGTTATGAAAATCAGTATTTTACTGGTGATGACTGCAAAACATTTTGGGTCATTTCAGATGAGGATATAAAGGTGGGAATGATAAGAATTTATGATTTAGAAGATGGGGACCCGCTGTTTGATATAAGAATTTTGAGCAAGTATAAAGGCATGGGAATTGGAACAAACACTGTCAATTGGATGGTTGATTATATATTTAATAATTATGCTGATAAGGAAAGGATAGAAGCTAATACAAGGCAGGATAATTATGCTATGAGATGTGTATTCCATAAATGTGGTTTTGCTAAAGAAGCACACCATCGAAAAGCCTGGGTAGGCAATGATGGAAAACCATATGATTCAATAGGATATGGAATTACAAAGGAAGATTGGATAAATGGAAAAACTACGCCTGTAAATTGGAATGATTTTAAGTGTTAAGTAGATAAATACACAGTAGCTTAATATATGGAAGTAAAGATAAATTCAATATTGAATATGAGGAGTATTTATATTGTAAGAGAAGGGTGGGAGATTTTTATGAGAGAAATAGTATATGACAATCATTATTGTCAAAATGATTTAGTTAGATTGAGAGCTTGGAGCGAAGATGATTGGGAGTGGGAT
>DALZNT010000036.1:0-29093 GCA_032005505.1 Clostridium sp.
TAACATTGCGTAGAAAAAGACGATATTTTTACTTATATAAAACAAAGGAAAACTAGTCAAAACTAGTTTTCCTTTATTTTAGTTATTTATATAATTTTTAAATACATCTGTAAAATCTTTTTGGATATACTCATCTCTAGAAGCTTTTATCCACTCAAATGCATATTCATTTATACCTTTAAATACTTCAGCTAAATCACCATTTTCTAATTTTTGTGATCCACAAGCACTAGCTGCCATTTGTAAAGTTTGTTCTGATTTACCTAACATTACTTTGTTACTTTCAGTTATATGTCCTACCTTTATTAATGTCTTATATATATCTTTTAAATTTTCAATTTCATTTTTATCAACATCTATAGAGAAACTTGTGTCTCCAATCACGAATTTTAATTCACAGTCTAAATCTACAGTTCCTGCTGTTTCTATAGCTACATTTGAAAATTGATTTTTATAATAATCATATCTCTTTACTAGTCTTTTTTTACTTATTGCTGAAGTACCATCAACATGTATTAACGCTAAATTAGTGAAGCAATATTCATCAGTTTTAGACTTAATTAAAAAGAATATTTTTTCTCCATCTTCATGCATTATATAATCATCTGCATCAACCTTATTATAATCCTTTGGATCAATAATTTTACCAATATCACTTAGTCCTAGAGCGTCTGCCGCAAATTTCTTTAACATACTAAACCCCTCATTTCATTTATTAGTTTCAATTATACATTAGTGTTAATATAATCCTAGTATACTATAAACACTACTTAATTTACAGATTAGTTTATAATATAGTTTGCTAATTTTATTATGATTTTCTCTTGAATTTTTAGTAAAGCTATATTTATAAAGATGGTTCATATAAGCATATATAGTTCTAATTAGACAAATTGAAATTTATCTATTCCTTGTAAGCATCAATAATAATTGATACCATACCTAATCTACCGTCATTATTTCTAGTATCAAATCTTAGTGACCTCCCAATGATACCTTGTTCAGGGTTCCAATAATTAAAATGAAACCTTCCATTTTCATCACAATATTCAAGTAAATCTACTATAAATCCTGCTTTTTCAAAAACTTTTATTAAGGTCTTAAAGTCGTAAAAAACTTTATGAGTATATGCTGGATGGTCTATATTCCCTGGTCCGCCTGGTTTGCACATATTATGGTACCATTCATCTTTATAATTAACATCTGGAACAGCTATTCGAATATATCCACCATGTTTCAAAAACTTATACAAATTTTTCCCTGCTTCTACTCCTTCTTCATAACTTAAATGCTCAAATACATGTTCAGCTAAAAATGCATCAACAGATTCCTCTTGTTCAAATAATTTGTAATAATCATTAATGTTTAATAGACTTAGTTCGTTTTCTTGTGTGGCAATCCATCCTTCATAAGAAGTATTTCCTGCTCCAATAATAATCCTTTTCATCTCACTAACTCCCCCTTTCAAATTCCCATTTATCTATAGCATAATTTCTTTCATTTTACGTTTATAAAGTTCTGCTGTTTCATGATAATCCATAATAATTCCTTCTTCCCTGACAAAATTTTTATATCCTCTAGGTTCTCCTTTTAATCGAGGGAAAAGTTGAAAATGTAAATGATTCCTCTTACCGTCACATATTGTGCACATATATACTTTTTCTGCACCTAAAATTTCTTTATGAAGTTTAATTATTTCATTTGATATCTTTAATATATAAGTTCCTAATTCAAGAGGCATTTCAGAAATATCTTCATAATGCTCCTTTGTAACAATAATTGTTTGACCAGTTGCTCTTGGATATCTTTCAAATTGACACCTAATCTTTTCATCCTCGTAAAAAATCAAACCGTCATCAGGAAAAAGGTCTCCTGTATTAAAATTATAACATCCGAAGCATATGCCTTTTTCTTGTAATTCCTTTATTCTTTCAAATCTTAGATTAAGTGCTTTTTCATCGTCTTCTGACAATTTCTTAATGTACAATCTAATCCCCCCAAGTTCTGATTTCACTTTAAATATATAACAATTATACCATTATATACAATGTTGTTTCACTATAATGGCTATATTATAAAACAGGTACATGCTAGTCCAATAAGAAATAGCGCTCCTACTATATTGGATATTATTTTCTTTTTATTTTTCTCTTTATAAGCCATATATGCTGATTTAAATGAAATAATTGATAGTGAACCAATTATTATAGACATCGCAACCTCTGAAGTGATAAGTTCCATATCCACTGGTACAAGCAATAAGAAATATACAATAATCATTATCAGTACACATTCAAATCTATTGCCTTTTTTGTTTTATTCATTATTTCACCCCAATTATTTATCATATTGATACGATTATTCATCATTCTAATATGTATATAATATTATTGTAGTTAATGATATTACAAATGATCTTTTATAAATAAAAGTATAATTATATGCAAGTTCACACCAATTCTCACACGGTTAATGAATTTATTAATGAAAGAATTTTTTAAATCTCCATAATATCTTCATAATTTAATATTATTATAAGAACATAACAAGGAAGTTAGAGGTGTTTTATGAAGATGAACTTAAAGGAAAATACGAAATTAGATTTAAACACAAATGAAAATATACCTATGGATGGGGAGGGCAGCAACAGCTGCTGTAAAAATAAAAATAAGAATCCAGCAAGGCCTATGCTTTACATGATACTCTGTTGTGGGATACCTATGGTTATTATAGCTCTATTGCTATTTATAGCTAGGTATAACCCAGGTGTTGCAATGGTATTAGGGTTTATAGCTCCCTTTATATGTCCATTGATGATGGTTGGCATGATATTTATGCTCTTTGGAAAGAATAAATAAAAGTCTTTGAGGCCAATGGATGAGAAAGCCTTAAGATAAATTAGAAATTAAAAGAATAAATAAAAGTCTTTGAGACCAAGGAATGAAAATAATAAAGGTAAATGTATGGAAAAACTAAAGGTAAGTGGATGAAAAAACTAAAGATAAATTGGAAATTAAAATAGAGAACAAAAATTAAGTTAATCAGGAGAAAATGGAGAGAGATAAATGGAGGAAAAAATACTAGTAGTTGATGATGAAATTAATCTCTTAAAGGTAGTTAAGGACTACTTACTTCTTGAAGGATATGAGGTTTATACTGCAGATAATGGGAAGAAAGCAATGGAGCTATTTCATCAAATAAACCCTAATTTTGTGATTTTAGATTTGATGCTCCCTGATATTTCTGGAGAGGAAATCTGCAGGACCATTAGAAAGGAATCAGATATACCTATAATGATGCTCACAGCAAAGAGTAGTGAGGACAACAAGGTTGAAGGACTATATATTGGTGCTGATGATTATATGACAAAGCCTTTTAGCCCAAGGGAGCTGGTGGGGAGAGTCAGAGCAATTTTAAGAAGAACAAAGGGAAATGTGCTGATGTCGGATATTTTAGAGTTTAAGGAAAAGGATTTAACTATAGATATACCAAAGCATGTTGTGAAGAAGGCTGGAGAGATAGTAAATCTAACTCCTAATGAGTTTAAGATTTTACTTACTATGGCACAGAATCCAAAGCGGGTTTTCACCAGAAGCCAGCTGACAAATCTTGCTTTTGGTTATGATTTTGAAGGTTATGATAGAACTGTGGACACACATATAAAAAATATAAGGCAGAAGATTGAGGACAATATGAAGGAGCCCTGTTACATTATGACGGTGTATGGGGTAGGTTATAAGTTTGAAGAGGGATAAGAAATAAGCAGGATGAGAAATAAGCAGGATGAGAAATAAGCAGGATGAGAAATAAGCAGGATGAGAAATAAGCAGAATAAGAAATAAGCAGAATAAGAAATAAACAGGAAGGATAAGGTTGAGGGTTATGAAGAGAATAAGTGAACAGCTACGTAAAAACTTTATTTTTATATCTATGCTCTCCATTGTCTTTGTAACTATCATATCAAATATCAGCATTAACCTTTTTTTCTCAAATTATATAAAGGAATCTAGAAGCAGAGATGACCTAAAGGTAGTTAGCTATGTGGAGCAGGTCTATGAGGATTACCATGACTTCACTCCAGATGCACTTATGAGCATAATTCACTATGCCTTTAGTGAGGCTGTTACTGTAATTCTAAAGGATATGTCGGGAAATACAATTTGGAGCAGTAATTCAGGAGAGATGATGTCTGGCATGGAAGGCATTGAGGTAAGTGACAGCACCCTAGTCTTTCGTAACTATCCCATGGAACATGGAGGAAAGGTTATTGGGTCCATTGATGTGGGAAGGCCGAAAAGTATCATAGCTTCCATAGAAGATATGCGGTTTTTAGGCACCATTAATATTGTATTTGCGGTGGCATTTGTCTTCTCAGTGATTATTGCTATAATATCCAGCTCTCGTATTGCAAAGAGATTTCTAAAACCAATATATAAGATAAGGGAGAATGTTGACCTTATTGAAGGTGGAAGGTACAAAGCTGTGAAAGAGGTTGAAACAAATACCTATGAGCTTCATGAGATGTCTAAATCTATAAATGATTTGGCTGAAAGATTAGAAAAGCAGGAACTCCTTAGAAGAAGGATGACCTCGGATATGGCCCATGAGCTGAGGACACCCCTTGCAACTATTCAAAGTCATATCGAAGCCTTTATAGATGGAGTATGGGAGCCAGATGTAGAGAGACTTGCTATAGTCCATGATGAGATAATTCATCTTACAAAGCTAATTAAGGAGCTTTCGGATTTGTCAATTATAGAGAATGATGAGATTAAGATAAATAAAAGTGAAATGAATTTATCGAGATTTATGAGTAATATTGTGGAAAGCTTTGAGCCTTTGATAATGGGTAAAAATATAACTATAAACAAGGAAATTCATGAGAATATCATGGTGCTAGGTGACAAGGACCACTTTAATAGAATCCTTATTAATATATTATCCAACGCCTACAAATACACCAATGAAGGCGGGCAGATTTCAGTGGCATTAAAGGAAAACCACAAAACTGTGGAAATCATTATTGAGGACACAGGTATTGGAATTCCTAAGGAGGATATTAATCTGGTATTTGAAAGATTCTACAGAAGTGATTTATCTAGAAGCAGAGGCACAGGGGGAACGGGAATTGGACTTACAATTACCAAAACCTTGGTAGAAGCTAATGGAGGACATATAAGTATAGAAAGTGACCTTGGAAAGGGTACAAAGGTATTATGCCAGTTTCAGCGAGAAGAATGAAGGTAAGGCTTCAATGAGGATAACAATTAATAAACAAAGTAAGAAGCTATAGATTTGAAGAACAAATGAAAATACAAGATGAAGCTATAGATATAAAGAGACGATAAAAATACAATAGAAAGCTATAGATATAAATGAAAGTTGAAAATACAGTAAGACAGCTGTAGACATAAAGAGAAGATGAAAATTAGGAGGGTATATAAATATGAGAAACAATAAGAAGAAAAAAATTAGTCCACTGCCAGTAGTGGCAGTTGCGGTGGCAATAGTAGCCCTAGTTGCAACATTCATTGGAAAAGAGAGAAGCATAGACAATAATTCATTAGCTAATGGATCTTCAAGTGAATACAATAGCAATACTTCTCAAGGAGGAAATGGAGATGATGGTTCTCAGGGGTCCGTTATCCCTAGCAATAAGGAAAACTCCAGCAGTAACAAAGAGGTTGAGGCCACATTAAATGAAAATGGAGATATGGTAATTAATACAGCTGATATCACCGAGGAAGCAACCTTCTTCCAAGTTAACTCCAAGGGAATTGATTTGGCAGTATTAGCGGTAAAAGCAGAGGATGGAACTATACGTACAGCCTTTGATACCTGTCAGATCTGTAACGGAAGTCCATACGCTTATTTTGAGCAGCAAGGTGATAAGTTCCAATGTCAAAACTGTGGAAATGTCTATAGCAGAGATATGCTTGAGAAGGAACGTGGAGGCTGTAACCCAGTACCTATCATGACTGAGGAAAAAACAGTTACAGATACGGAAATCATTATTCCAGCAGAGGTTATTGAAGCTAATGCGGAAAGATTTGAGAATTGGAAGAAATTCTAATGAAGAAGATAAAAATTATATTATCAGTTGAAGGAATGACCTGTGCCCACTGTGAGCTTTCCATTGAAGAAGGTCTAAGTGAAATAAAAGGTGTGGAGAAGGTTGATGTCAGCTTTAACACGGGAAAAGTAACAATTATATATGATGAGGAAAAAGTTAATCTAGATAGCATAAAAGATGTAATAAGGGACCTTGGATATGAGCCAGGAGAATTAGAGGAGAAAGGTTCAGATAAGAGGTTGGGAAAAGATAAGGAAGAAGATTCAGAGGAGGGCAAGGGACAAGCTGGGAATAAAGACTCAGGCAAAAGCCTTGGACAAGCTAAAATAAATACAGAAGCCCTTTATATTTTAATAATTATCCTTGGAGGTTATGTGATTTTAAAGGAGTTTGGACTACTTAACTTCACAAATTACTTCCCACAGATACAAAGCACAATGGGCTATGGAATGCTCTTTGTAATAGGAGTTCTTACCTCCCTCCACTGCGTTGCAATGTGTGGTGGAATAAACCTAGCCCAAAGTGTGAACTCCATAAAGCATGGAGGGTCAACGGTAGTACCTAATTTACTATATAATTTAGGACGAGTTGTTTCCTACACAATTATAGGTGGTATTGCAGGAGCTTTAGGCTCTGTGGTCAGCATTGGCGGAGGCTTTAGAGGGGCAGTTGCCATCTTTGCAGGAGTATTTATGGTGATTATGGGGCTGAATATGCTAAATATATTCCCTTGGCTTAGAAGATTTAACCTAAAGATGCCAAAGTTTTTAGGAAGAAGGATAAGTAATGAAAAGAAGAAGAATCATTCCTCTTTCTATGTTGGACTTCTTAATGGGTTAATGCCTTGTGGACCACTTCAAAGCATGCAGTTATATGCCCTTTCCACTGGAAGCTTTGGAGCAGGAGCTCTTTCCATGTTTTTATTCAGCTTAGGTACAGTACCGCTGCTCTTTGGACTAGGAACCCTTAGCAGTAAATTAAATAAGAAATTTACAGCTAAGATGATGACAGTGTGCGCTGTCCTTGTAGTGGTTCTTGGCTTTGGAATGTTAAACAATGGATTAGCTCTTTCGGGAATCGTAGTATCTAAAGATGGTGGTGGTAGTTCAGCAATGAATACTGCACAGGTACATGGAGATTATCAATTAATTACTACAAATCTAGAATTTGGGTCATATCCTTCCATAGAAGTAAAGGCTGGAGTACCAGTAAAATGGACCATAAATGCAGAAAAGGGCAAGGTAAATAGCTGTAATAATGAAATAATAATACCTAAGTACGGCATCGATGCCAAGATAGTAGAAGGGGAAAATATCATTGAATTTACCCCTGAAGAATCTGGTGAATTTGGCTACAGTTGCTGGATGGGAATGATACGAGGTTCCATTGTGGTAGAGAAGTAAAGAGAATTAAAAAACTAGAGAATTAAAGAATTAAAAAACTGAAGAATTAAAGGAGAGAGAAAAATGAAAAATTACACGAAAGCATTAATTTTAGTACTTGGTATTGGGGTAGGTTTTGGAGCAAGAGGATTTGTTGGAAACACTAATATGAACAATATAGCCTATGGAGATAACAATGGAAGTTATGCTAATAGAAATGTTGAGTATAATCAATTAGGCGGTAACGACGAGGAAAATAATGACCAGTATAACGAGCAATATGATGAATATGGTCAATGTAGAAGAGATGATTACAATTCTTGTGGTGGAAGTAGAGAAAACCGAGGAGTAAATCAAAACTACAGAGATAACATGATGAATGGTGGTAGAGAGCTTTAGAGGAAAGCTATTTATAGCATAGGTATAGCATAGATTTTTAAAAGAAAGATTGGTAGGTATACCTTGCTTAGTGCATATGATCATAAGAAATAAGGTTATAAGCTTTGGATGGGATTGATAATATTATCAATAGGTGAGGGTGAGAAGATGTTTAAAAGACTAAAAAAATCAATAAATAAGTTCCTTGATGACATTGCTAAAGAAAATGAAAAGCAGTTTGGAACCAAGGGGCAGTTAGATTGTTGTAAACTTAATAATACTAAAAAAGACAACCCCTGTTTAAATAAGTAGAGTTAAGTTTAACATAAGGAAACTCCGCCTCACATGCGTTCGGTGGAGTAAGTTCGAGAAGCTAAATCAAAGATTTAGGCTCTCACTTAAGGAAACTTCACCTAATTTTATTGGGTGGAGTAAGTTCGAGAAGCTAAATCAAAGATTTAGACTCTCACTTAAGTGAAGACTAAAAAGGCAGTAAAGACCTCAAGAAGCCGAGGGACTTTGCTGCTTTTTTAAGGTTAAGAGTATTGAAGTGAGTTTCTTAAATAGTGATAGGTTCATTTCATAATCTCATTTCCAAGTTTTACTTGAGTATAAAGGATGAGATGTTAAATTGGGGTTAAGGAATGTGGGGAAAATAGGGAAAATGGTCATGGGAATCTTTAACCTAAGTGTGGGCTGAAAGCTATCCTGGTGAATCTGCGGGTCAGGTCAACGGTGGAATAAAAATATATTTGCATTAAATAGCATAGGATGATAGGATTACTTAAAATAAGTGATTAGTAAAGTAGTTTAATTTAAAGGAGTTTTTTTATGTCTAAAAATATAGGTCCAAATCCAATGGATATTTATCCAAATGAAAATATTAAAAGTGTGTGTTTTGTAAAAAATATTATTAAAAATCCTAATATACAAGTAGGGGATTATACGTACTATTCTGATATAAATGGATGTGTAGATTTTGAGAAACATGTAACTCATCATTATGAGTTTGTAGGTGACAAATTAATAATAGGTAAGTTCTGTGCTATTGCTAGTGGCATTGAGTTTATAATGAATGGAGCAAATCATAGAATGAATAGTGTCTCTACATATCCATTTAATATAATGGGCAATGGTTGGGAAAAGGTAAATCCTAAATTAGAGGAACTGCCTTTCAAAGGAGATACTATTGTAGGTAATGATGTATGGATAGGACAAAATGTTACTGTTATGCCGGGTGTTAAAATTGGTGATGGTGCTATAATAGCGGCCAATTCTGTTGTTACAAGGGACGTTCCACCGTATCATATAGTAGGAGGAAATCCATCTAAAATTATACGTAAGAGGTTTGATGATAGTTTAATCTCCTATCTTCTAGATTTAAAGTGGTGGGATTGGAGCAAAGATAAAATATTCTCTAATCTAGAAATATTATGTAGTGGTAATTTGGAGGATATAAAAAATATAAAATAATCAATTACACAATGGTATTAAAGTAGGAAAGAAAGCCCCAAATGCATAGAGAGCATTTGGGGCTTTCTTTCAAGGATATTAATATATTGACTTTAAAATTTAGCTATAAAATAGCACATGCATTAACTAAATCTAGAAATTCACAACGTCTGATTTGGAATCTTTCTTGTGCTGGTACATATATTGGTCTGCAACCTTCACTGACTCATGGATATCATGGCAGGTTTTTGGGTCATAGTGATAATGCCCGTAAGAAAATAAAGTTGTAAATTTGATATGTTCTTTTAAAGGTTTCAAATCTTCTTCAATGGCTAGAAAAATCTCTGTTAGAGTTTCATTAGAAAGGTGGTTCTTGGCAAGAATGCAGAATTCATCCCCACCGAGTCGATAGGTATATCCGAAATCTTCAAACTCTTTCTGAAGAGCCTCTGCCGCAGCTTTAAGAACTTTATCACCAAAGGCATGTCCATAAGTATCGTTTATAGTCTTAAAATCATTAATATCAATATTAACGATGGTAATTCTTTTTCTATTATTGAAGCAAGCCAAGGAACATTGATACATATATCTATTAAGCACATTAGTAAGGGCATCACGTCTTAATTTCATGTTTTGGGTACAGATGAAATAAAACATAAGTCCAATGGAGACAGAGCTCCAAATAAGTAGCAGCTTAGGTTGAAGTATTTGTATGGATATTCCGATAAGAATAAGTATAAAATTTACCCCAAAGCAGATTAAATCATCAATGATATATTTCTTCTTTTTTGAGAAACTTATGATGATGAAAAATAGGGTATATCCTAGGCTTATAAAAAACTGCACTGGGAAAAGGGGACCACGGGTATACACATTATCAGGGGTAACTGAAAAAACTAAGCCCAGCCATATACTTGAAATGCATAGAGCAATATTAACTATAAGGGGAACTTTTAAAAGGTTTCGATATTTTTCAAATGAAGTCTTAGAAATACCTATAGACAACATGTAGAAGCCCACAAGTGGCGCCAAAGAAAATCCTATAGCATTGGCAAGGTGAGAAATAACTGCTGCAGTATAGGTGTTGGAAGTATTGAGGGCAGTAACTATTTCCAAGATGGATTCAATGGCTGTTATGAAAAGAGCATATGAAAAATACTTGGTGGTCTTATCGGTCATTGGATCAAATAAAACTAAAAAAATAACTAAGATGAGGGGGAATAGTGTGATTAAATTTCCTATTAAATTCATGTGTTCTCTCTTTCTGTTTTAAAGTATAAGTTAATGTATTGAATTTATTTGTAAAATAAGGTTGAATTAGTTCGATTTACATATATAGATATATTACCATAAAATGGGTAGATAATCAAGGAATTGGATGTGAGGGAGGGAGGAGAGATGAGTTGGGAATCACTGGTGGATGTAGGGAGTGACAGATGGAGCTGACCCGAGGAATCCCCGTGTCAGATGGGTGGGGTGGAAGCTATCCCGGTTGATTTGCGGGGGAGAGTGGGAATGGAGATGTGGAATTGGCTGGGTTTGGGGGAGGGGAAGAGGTGTGGATATACAAGCAGGATGATAGAATTATATTTATAATGGTTAAAAATGTTAAGGACCTACACGGCGATTTTTTGTGTAGGTCCTTAGTTTATACATGAAGCTAGAAAGGTAAAGTGTGTTTAAGCTTGGGTCAGTGTTATTTAAGAGTGGATAATTCTAAGTTAGTTGAGAATCTAATGTCTTTGTTTAGAATGTCATCATAGCTGTCAATTATTTTATCAGTCTCTAGATCTCTTTCAGTGCTCAGAAAGCATGCACGGTGTGAGTCACGTTCTAATAAAGCATCAATAATTTTAGTATCAATTTCTAGAATGTTTTTGTAGCTAGGACTCGCAATGAGTTTATAGTCAATGTCTGTTGTAACCTTAAGAACCTCATTCATTAGGTCATAGGCAAGTGGATTGCCTGAAAGCTGGCAAACATTCATACCAAAAGAGGATTCATATATAAATTTTTGATGCATAGTGCAGCTGTTGTATCGCTCCAATATTTTTTTGTTCTGGGACTGAAGACGTAACAGCTCCTCTTTGGTGGCAACTTTACCAGAGGGAGCTTTAACTGGATTTGGGGATGAAGCCTTTGATCTTCCTCATAAACTATGTGCTGAGGAATTATTTATTGATATTCCAGGAGTAGAAACAGAACGTTTGGGTGCAATAGCAAAAAAATATGGAACTTATATCATTTTTCAATGTAAGGCTAGGTTGCCAGAAGTAATTAAAGACCGTTTCTTTAACATCTTAGCTATAATTGACCCTAATGGAAATGTAGTGCATAAAGCAGCAAAGAATCATGTATGGTGCAGAGAGCGTTCATGCACACCTCATGACGTATATGATAGATGGGTAGAATTATTTGGTGATGGAATCGAAGCTTTTTATCCAGTATTGAAAACTGATGATATTGGGAATATAGGGACTATATGCTGTAGTGATGGAGAATATCCTGAAGCTGTACGAGCATTAGCTATGAGTGGGGCAGAGGTGGTATATCGTCCAAGTGAAGCAGCACCTATGACTGTTTCAGGCTCTGGGAAGGGTGGAAGCTGGATGATTCAAAACCAAGCACATGCCGAGTTTAATTCAGTTTATATGGTATGTCCCAATATAGGACCAGTATATCCACATCCAAAGGCAGAGTTCCCAGCAAATATTTCAGGCGGTAACTCACATATTGTAGATTATCGTGGAGAAATTATGTCACATCAAAATAATAATGCAAACACCTTTGTATCTGCAATTATAGATATAGAGTCATTACGTAATTTTAGAACTTTGAATTTAAATAGTAATTGGCTTAAAGATTTACGTACAGAATTATTTAAAAAAATGTATGATAAGCCTATCTACCCTAAAAACTTGTGGCTAGATGAGGAACCATATCATCATGAAGAGGTGGATAAGATTTATAGACAAAGCATTGAGAATTTAGTGGAAAGAGGAGTTTACACTGCGCCAGCATATCCTCATCAGGGAGTAACATATACAGGAGCAAAAACATCTGAAGAAGAGTGGCGTCAATTACAACAGTTTTGGGATGGATTTTTAGAATAAAATAAAAAACCTTAGCATATGATGCATCAATAGTAGAAGAGTTTAAACATGGAAAAGGTAATGAGGGAATTATAGTATCATTAATCGGATTAATCATGAAGGTTGGTAATGCAATCGGAATGTGGCTATGTGGACTTGGATTAGCTATTGTAGAATATATTTTATGTAAATTAAATGCCTTACAAGGTTAGACTTGTAGGGCATTTTAATTTTGGAAATAATCTACTGGTAGTATGGTGAGAGAAATTAGCTTTTAGTTGAGGTACTCATTGGTAAATGTTAGAATAATATTATGACAATTTAAACAATTAAATTGTAAGTTTTAGTAGATATATAGATATGTAGAGATATATATGGAAACTTAATAGGAGGCAGTTTTATGAATGAGGGGCATTTTACAAATGAAAAGGGTGGATTAATAGATGGTATAGAAGCAAATAAAATAGAGCCTAAAGAGGTTATGTCATCCCAAATTATTATGAATTCTTTTAGTACAATTAATTTACCTTACGATGGTAATGTTGATTTAAATAGTTTTGAACGTATACTGGAGGAAAAGTTAAGCAGCAGCTATAAGATATTTTGGTTCTTTGGAATTTTCAAAGAAATACTTAATGAGAAGAAGAACATAACATTTAGACGATTAGTATGCAGAATGATAATAGGTGCATGGTATCCTGTTACTCAATATAAATTAAATTTGGGAATTCAAGATAGACTCTATGATTTAGTATTACTAATTCATAGAAGATATAATATACCCCGGGATGAGAAAGAAGAAAAATTGTTAGAGTTTCTAGAAAGTATAAATGATGTTGAAGTTGAAAGATGTATCAAGAGCTTGCATGAGTATGTACCTTATAGACTTTTAAGCCCATTTTACTCTAGGGAGCTAACTAAAACTAGAGATATATTAAAAAAAAATGGAGGCAAGACCAATAAATATATCGCTAGTTTAACAAAGTTGGATAATAGAGCTATATATAGAATTGATGTAGATAACAAAAGCATAAAAATTAATGATTCCTGGTATAGATACATTAGAATCAATCAAAACATTATCTATGGGTGGATGCATTACAAATTAGTTTGTTATCTTCAAAAGAGAAATCCTAATGTGCCAGCAATTCCATTTAAAATTACAGCTCCAGTTAAGAGAGACTTAACAAGAGCTAAGAAGCTATGGAGAGAGATAAGCAAAGACATGGCCGTCATTGATATTTATACAGGAAAAAGTCTAACAAAGGATAACTTTTCTATCCATGGAGAGTTGAGTATAGATCACTTTATTCCATGGAGTTTTGTACTTCATGATGAGTTATGGAACTTAGTACCTACTTTTAAAAATATAAATAGTGGAAAGAGTAATAAACTGCCTAGCCTTGATATATATTTGGACAAGTTCTGTGAGATTCAATATGAAAGCTTTGATATAATGCAACGCAGTCCTAAAAAGTACAGTAAAAACTTAGATGAATATCTATCAATAAATGTAGCTGTGGGGAATGGAAGAAAAATTGAAAAGGAAGACTTCACTAAAAGTTTGAAAGCGTCTATTGAACCGCTATATCAGATAGCGTATAACCAGGGGTATGATTTGTGGAGAAAGGATTTATAGGGATAAAGTTGAAAAGGGTACTTTGAAGATGAATAGAAGATGAATTGGTTAATATCAGCAGATGAATAAATAAGGCTACAGATAGGATTGGGGATACGGAAAATGAAAACATATAACAAATTAGTTAGAGATAAGATTCCAGCAATAATAGAAGCTGATGGAAAGCAATGTGAAGTTGTTATAGCGTTAAAGGAAGAGATGGGTGAACTTTTAGAAAAGAAGCTCATGGAAGAGGTTAATGAGAATTAAAAGAGCAATTACTATACTTAAGTATTTAGAAGAGAGAACTGATATTAATAATGCAGTTACGGTTAAGCAACTCCAAGAACTTTTAGAATTAGAAGGTATAGTGGTAGATAGAAATACTATTAAGAGAGATATTGAAGAGCTGATGGATTGTGGTATTGGTATCAAGATTATTACTAAAAGACACAATACTTTCGGATATTACATTGAAAATAGATTTACAACTGGGGAGACTCGTATTCTTCTAGATGGTGTGGCTTCCAATAAGTTTGTAGATGACAAACAAAAGAAGGAGATTAAAGATAAGCTATTATCAAAGATTTCTATAGAAAACAGAATAAAGTTAAAAAATCAAGTTATAACAAAGGTATTTCCTAACAATGGGGTAGATATTCTTTATAATCTTGAAAGGATACATACGGCTATTGCCCAACGAAGATATATTACATTTGATAAGGTTAGGAGGGATAGCAATAATAATATTAAGATTAAGCAAGGGGATAGAAGAATAATTCCTTATGCAATTTATTATGAAAATGATAGATATTATTTAATTGCTTTTACTGAAGAGAATCTTCTTAGAAATTATAGGATTGATAGAATTAAAAATGTAAAGATTGAAGATGAGCATAATAATAAATCACAAGTTGACTTGCAAAGATATTCCCTTCGGCATTTTGATATGTTTACTACTACTGAAGTTATTCGTGCTGAATTTAAAGTAAATATTGGATTGAAGCATTCAGTTATTGAGAAATTTGGAGAGAATATTTTTATAAGAAAGGATCCTAATGATGATAAAAAATTTATTTTTAGTGAAGAAGTGGGTTTTAATGATGGTTTAGTTCGGTGGATTTTAAAGCAGGGGAGTCAGCTACAGGTTTTATATCCTGAAAAGTTAAAATTGAAGGTTAAGGAAGAAATAAATAAAATGCATGAATTATATTAAAAATAAAAATTTATTATAAAAAGTTTGTAGTTATACAGCATATGAACATCTACCTTATTATAATTTAAATTAGAAAATAAATTTATAAAAGGGGATATTCATAATGATTAATGAAAAATTTAAACAAATTTTAAAAAGTAAGATTACAATTGGAGTTGTATGTTTTTTTATTGGAGCATTTATAATGGCTGATGGAGAAAGTACACCAGTTGAATCACCTGAAATGAAAGAGGAAATTGAAACTCTTAGCGTTAAAGTAGAAACTTTAGAAGGGGAAAAGAAAGAACTTCAGGCAAAGGTAGATGAGGCTAAACCATGGTTTGAAATGAAGGAAGAAGAACGTAAGGCTGAAGAGGAAAGATTAGCTGCAGAAAAGGCTGCAGAAGAAGCTGCAGAGAAGGCTAGGAAGGAAGAAGAAGCAAGATTAGAGGCTGAGAAAAAGGCACAAGAATTGCAGGAGAAAAAGGAAGCTGAAGCTGTTAAGTATGAAACAGGCTTAACTTTTGAGGATTTAGCTAGAAATCCAGATGTCAATGCAGGCAAACTTGTTAGCTTTAGTGGTCGTATAATTCAGGTTATGAAGGGAAGCGGCTATACTCAATATAGAATGAATATAGATGATAATTATGACAAAACTGTTTTAGTTGAAATAGACAACGCTCTATTAACTAACGGCAATATTTTAGAGGATGATTATATAACAATTAGGGGAATGTTTTTGATGGAACAGACCTACACAACTGTGTTAGGAGCTGAGCAGACCATTCCAGCTATACTAGTCGAAGAGATAGATTATTAATTTAAATAAGCTTGATATTACAAATAAATCTTATTATGTAGTATTAATAATAAGATTTATTTGTATCTCTTTAAGAGTTTTACTTAAAAGATTGAGAGGTAAATAAGATTTTAAGTAAGAAGATTATTATAGAAGGGTAGGGATTAATCATGGAAACATGTTTATATAAGGGTGTAGAGATTTGTGCTTATGATATAGTTGATGGCAATGGAACTCTAAATTATGAATTAAAGAAGGAATGGATAATTGCGGCTAAAAGAGGAGAGTTAATCTGTCCTGAATGTGGTGCTAAAGTTGCTTTAAAATGTAGAGATATAAATAAAAAGGTACCTCATTTTTATCATTTAGAAGATACTGCAATATGTCCAAGTAAAGAGTATGATAGAAGAGAATCTGAAGATCATAAAAAAGGAAAAATGCTTTTATATACTTACTTAAAAAATAAATATCCAGATGAGAAAATAGTTTTAAAGTATAGGTTTCCAAATAGGAGAATTGCTGACTTGTATATAGAGTTTACGAATGGTGATAAGTTAGCAGTAGAGTATCAAAGAACTTCTATGTTTATAACAGATATAGAAGAGAAAAATAAGGATTATATAAACTCTGGAATAAATACACTATGGATTTTAAATGGAAATGAAGAAAAAGTAAAAAACAAGGTTAAGCAAAGTGAGCTTGCTTTCTTTGAACAAAATATGTTAAATGAATGGGATAGTGTTGCTAAGTATTTAGATGTAAAAAGTAAAAAGATAATTCTTTCTAAAAACATGAAATATATTAATCCTTATAAAGAAAATGAGGCTTATGAAGAACTTTATGTTGAGTCATATAACCTTCAAGATGTACATATGAACACTAATGGGGAAATAGAGTGTTCATTTACAAAAAACTATGCTGAAAGATTAATAAACTTTAAAGATTTGTATAAGAAGAAATGTTTTATAGAGGAACAAGAAAGATTATCAGCTTTAGAAAATCAACGTAAGCTAATGGAGGAAAATAAGAAAGAAAGAGAAAAGCAATTAGAAGCAGTAGCTAATAGAAAGAAAGCATTTAATAAACATGCCCCTTATGGATATAAGATTAATAAGGCTCTTAAATACGATAACTATGGAATTGACTCTATTAGTAAATATATTAGGGAGCGTGGTTCATCGGAGGATGATAAGGCGTTAAGGTTTATGTTTCAATATCATCACTCCAAAGGGAATCCTAATGCTATAGATGTATATAAAAAAACAATGGACAAGGCAGGGATTGCACCACTAGAAATATTAAATATACCTTTGGAGGATCTTAAATGTCCATTTTGTTGCAGTGAATTAACTGAAGGTTATGATAAATATGGGTGTTTTGTAGCGTGTAGTAATTTTAGAGAGTGTAAGTTAAGGTTTAATATGTGATTATGGAAAAGTGTTAGAACCTTATTAGAGGAATTAATATATTAGAGTAGATACATTTAAAGGTGTAATCATAAAAAGAGGTATATTAAATTTAATAAATAGAAAGTAAAAATATAGCTAAAATAATTTTAAAGGAATGTTCTACCCAAAGATTTGGGGCTAAGAAACTTTTGGAAGATATAGAAGAGTAGATAAAGGAAGAACTAAAAAATAATAATAGGTCTATTTTAATATGAAACAAAGAAAGGAAGAAATTATGTCAAGATTATTCATAGGAAAGTTTACTGTTGATGAGCAGTATGAAGGAAATTATTATCGAGTTACAACTGAGAGTGATATTAAGTGGTTTAATGGTATAGAGGTTGGAGATTATGTGCTGCCAGTTCATGCAGCAAAAGTGGAGAAGCTATATAGGTGTAGGGGCTATGAGGACAACGAGTTTGGAAGAGATGCTTGCTTTGATGTGATAAAGGAATACAAGGAACCCTTATCCCTTACAGCACATATAATTAGTTGCAAGTATTTTAAAGCAGATGTTACTTTATTGAATAAGTCAATTAAATCCACGAAGGGATTAGGCTTTCATGAAATCTCCTTGGAGGATAATTGTCCAGCTATAGAAGATATTGATTTTATTGAAGCTCAAAGAAGGTTCTTAGTTATAAGTGAAAATTTGTTAGGAAAAGAAAATTTCTTTAAGGTTTCAGATATCAGCGTTGTTGTCGATAATGCATCAAATGGAAACATCAAGGATATTGTTATTTTTGATGGTAGAGAAAATGAAAGATATGAAACACTGTGGAGTATTTATGAAGATAAATTTAAGGCAGCAGCTAAAAAGTATACTTTGAAAGAATTATTTACTTATGCAGGTGAAACTTATGACAATGCACGTAAAAAGGAAAAATATTTAAAGGCTGTTTTAAGAGAACTTCAAACACAGAAGTATATTGTGGCTGATAATCCAGTAGCTTTATACGACAATGTTATTGTAGGACGTAAGCAATATGCAAAGGATATATCGGTTCCAGATACAGTAGCTCCAGATGTACCAGAGGATGAAGAATTAGATATAGAGGATTTATCAGCTTATGAGCAATATGCTAAACTCATGGAGTTTAATCCAAATGTTATTTTATATGGACCTCCTGGTACTGGAAAGACCTATGGAGCAATGAGAATCATTGAAGCTTTTGAAGCTATGAATGGTAATAAGGTTAATTTTAAGAAGGTTATAGAAGAAGGTAGAGCCAAGTTTATAACTTTCCATCAAGCTTTTTCTTATGAAGAGTTTGTTGAGGGGATTCGTCCTTTAACTGATGAAAGTGGTAATATAAAATATGGAGTTGAAAAAGGTGTTTTAAGGGAAATTGCAGAAGCTTGCTTCAGTGAAAATTGTATTAACAAAGATAAACCGTATTATTTAATAATAGATGAAATTAATCGTGGAAATATAGCTAAGATTTTTGGGAGCTTATAACTTTAATTGAGAAGGATAAGAGAGAAAAGTTAGCATGTGTGTTACCGTACTCTCGTACAAGCTTTACTATGCCAAAGAATTTATACATCATTGGAACAATGAACACAAGTGATAGATCCATAGCACTATTGGACACGGCTTTGAGACGTAGATTTGCTTTTGTTGAGGTTAATCCAGATACAAGCCTTATAGAAAATAATACTCCAACTATTGGAGGTAATGTTTCACCAGCAAAACTTCTTGGAGCAATTAATAAGAAGATCGTAGAAAAGATTGATAGAGATCATAGAATAGGACACAGCTATTTCTTAGGAGATGACCTTGTGACTAAATATGATTTATACAATGTTTGGTATTATAAAATACTTCCTCTTTTAATGGAGTATTTTTATAATGACACAAAGCAGGTTTCTGAAATCGTTGGTAGAGGGTTCTTTGGAAGTGATGGAGAAATTAAGAGCTTAAGTTTAAAAGGTGAAGATAATAAAATTTCAGAGTTTGAGAGCATGCTTATTAAAATATATGAGGGTGATGAGTAATATGGCTCATGAAGTAATAACCATATTTGAAGATAGAAAACAGAAGGTTAATTTAACTAAAACCCAAATAGAAACACTGCTTTCTTTTAAATCTATACTAGGCCAGCAAAACATTAGAGTTGACTATGATGGCTCAATTCAGATAATGCATTATGTAGGCTTTATTGCAAAGGGAGATTTGAGGCTTCAGATTCTCCCTAAGATATATGAAAATACAGTTATGGATACTGAAAATAAAGTAAGAGAATCCATGAAGGTATTAATGAATCTACTTAGGGTATCAGAGTTTAATAAGGTGTTACATCTTCCAGAACATCAAGAAACGGGGAGTTATAATGATGATTTATTAGAAATCTTTATTTCTATATTTGCTAAGCAAATAATTAAGCTTTACTCAAGGAAGATGCACAGGGAGTATGTTGATATTGAAGAAAACAGCTCTTTTATAAAAGGAAAGATTAACTTTGTTGAAAATACAAAGGTTAACCTTTTAAGAAGAGATAAACACATGATACGATATCAAAGTTTTGAACAAGATAACTTAATCAATAATGTAATAAAATCTGTAGCTCTTAGACTATTAACTCAAACTAACAGTTCAGAGAATAAAAAGCAACTGAAAAGTGCTTTAGTATTCTTAGATGATGCATCACAAATACAAATATCTAAAACGCTAATTGAATCAGCAAAGTTTACCAGATTAAATATGGACTTTAAGCCAGTATACGACATGGCAAAAATGTTTTATTTAAACCTTCAGCCAGGTAACTCACAGGGGGAAGAAGCATCATTTACCTTTTTAACACCTGTTAATGAATTATTTGAGTACTATGTTTATAAGTTATTGGAGGGTTTAGAAGGATATGAAGCCAAATATCAAAATAAAAAATCATTTGCAACAACATTTGAAAGCACTAATGTATTAACGATAAAACCGGACATTATATTATATAAGGATAAAGAGGTTAAGCTGATAGTTGATGCAAAATATAAAAATCCTTTATATGAAAAAGGAACCTATAATAATATAAGTCAAAGTGATATCTATCAGGTATTTGCTTATGCAAAGGCATATGGGGTTAGAAAGGTAGCTTTAGTTTATCCAGTATTTGATGAAAAAGAAACTGAGACTCAGACTATTAAGCTTATGGAGCAGTATGGAGTTGTGGAGTTGGTGATTGGGTGTGTTGATATAAAAGAAATAGTGGGTTATAAAAATAAAGAAAAGCAGAAGGAATTACTATGACGAAACATGCGATTAATTAATGTTCTACTATATTAGAAATAGTTATATACTAATAATATAAACAACTAAATAAAAACCAATATATCAAGAGTTAGGGTAGAGATTTAGCTCAATAACCCTACACCAACCTGCTAAATAGTAAGGTGGTTCCGCTAAAAGTTCGATAAGGAGGTGAAATATGAGAAGTTAGTTCTCCTTATCTGTGAAGTTAAGGAGATTTTTTTATTTATCAGGAAGTTTAAATATTAATGAAAATTAAAGGAGGATTCACAGTGAATACATTAGGTTTTATAAGAGGTTATATAGCAAAACAGATGGGGACAGAAGAATTTTTAGAAGTAGTTATGGAAGCTATGGAAAAAGAGTTTCAATGGGATGTTACTTGTAAAAAGGAGTTAGAAGAAAGTGAAATAAAATATGTTCTTACTATTGATAAGGATTATGTTGTTAAATTAAGCATTAATAGCTTAAAAGAGCTTCAGGGAAAGAGTCCATACAGTTTAGATAAATATATTTATGAAAAATTAATAGAACAAGGAATGGATATTCATAAAGATAGAAGTCAGTATATTAAGTACTGTTTCTTGAATAAAAGCAATAGCTGAGTTAGTAGGCAAATGAAAACTCCAGAGCATAAGCTTTGGAGTTTTTACTTTAGCAGGCTAAGGTATATAGCAAATTAATTCAAAAATATATTCAAAAATATATTCAAAAATATATTCAAAAATATATTCATAAATATATTCAAATTAGGAATATTACAACGATTTAAATAATATATATGTTATATAAGAATTTTATGGGAGTGTTAGTATGGTAAAAAACAATTTACAGAACATCATTGCAGCAAGATATAGCAATAGCATAGCTGTTGCAAAAAGAAAAAATGTAACGGCTAATTTAGACGAAGAACTACTTGAAAGGCTAGATAATATTGTGATGGCATTTAATGACAAAGATAATAACACAACTCGTAATGCTGTCATTGAAGAAGCTTTAGTGGCATACATTGAAGCTGCAGAGGATTTCTTTGAGAAAAAGGATTTGCTAGAAGACAAAGAAGATGAAGAATGTAACTATGATATGGCAGTGTTTCCTGCTGTTAATAATACTTTTAATAATATATTTATTAGAGAGCATAAATGGCATTATGTTAGAATTGGTGAAAAGAGAGTTCCAAATATAAAGTATATTGCCCTTTATAGGGGTGCCCCTTTTTCCGCAATTACTCATTATGCAGAAGTAATAAGTATAAGTAAACCAAATTCAGAAAATAAAAGAGAAATTGAATTGAAGGAGCCTATAGCATTAGAAAATCCAGTTCAGCTTGGTGATATTCATGTTAATAACGTAAGGAAGTTATTTTATACTAAGAAAGATAAACTTACGAGTGCTAAATCAATAGGGGACTTAATATAAATTATATTAAGAGTTTGAATATAAATGTTAATAAGGTAGCAGTGTTAAAAGTTATGTGGAGGTGTTAATCATTGAATAATACTAAAAAGATTATTGACACATACAAAAGAGAAAAGAGACCTATAAGAGATGAGTTTAAATATAAGTGTAAGAATTATATTAAAATAAATGATTTATTAGATTGTGCAGCGGATTTCTTTTATAACCACTGGTGGTATATCAGAAGAAATAGAAGGTATAAAACTTCATATAAACTTTTTAAGGAAGAAATAATAAAATACGAGCAGGAATTGTTTAAGGCAGCGACATTGAAAGAAATACTTGAAATTTTGTATAGAATAAGTGGAAGTATTAATGGAAAAGGATTAGGACCAACATTTCATTATGACTTAGCTGAAGCAATAGCTTTTCACAATGGAGTTAAAATAGATAAAGTATATTTAAATAACCCTAAGACTAAAAAGGCTTTCAAAAATTTTTTAGGAGATGACTATGATAAAAAGTGTATAAAATATAGGTATCATCATTGTTTTCTAAAAGAGGATTTATCAAAGGAATTTGCAGAATTAGAAGAAGATGAAATAGAAGATTGGATTTGTATTAACAGTGACTTATTAAACAATTATAATTGGAATAAGTAAATTTTATAAACTAAATATATTCACTCGGCAAACTAATTTTAGCTTGCTGAGTGATTTTTTATTTAATAGTATGTATTGAAATATTAGGCTTTAAGTAAAATAAATGCGAACTTGATTATTAATAACCAAAAATAATTTAGTTTGGTTATTGACAACCAAAAATTTGAAGTGTATTATAAAAATATAGATTGGTTATTGAAAACCAAAAACGATTCGGAGGTAATAATGTTGAGTTTAGATTTTAAGATTTTAAGAGCTACAGATCTGAAAGAGGTTGAAAACACTGGGTTGGCAATTGGGAATATTATTAGAGAGAGAAAGTCTACATCACCTGAGGGGATTTTTGCTTTCGCCTATTCAGCGTATCTAGCAAATAAAGAGAATTGTAGTAATGCTGATGATATTAGGAAAACACTAAGAAATAACTTAGCTAATGAAGAGCAGTATTTTATCGAAGAAAATATTGATAAAGAGTTTGATTTGGTATTTGCTATAAGTGACAAATTATCTACTGATAAATTATTAAAGTATATTATTTATTCACCAGCAAGTATGGACTATAGAAATATGAGCTTTGGAACTCCAGATAGTATAGTTGATTTAGCTGTTAAAATACTAAATATTGAGAATGAAGATAAAGTTGCTGATTTTGGTTGTGGAAATGGAAACTTCTTGGTAAGAGCTATATTAAATAGCGATGCTAGTTATTATGGTAATGACATTAATACTACAGCAAAAGCTATGGCTAAAATGAAAACTAGTCTGCTTAGTAATAATGCGAATATTGAACAGTCTGATATGTTTACAAATGATAATAATATGAAGTTCGATAAGATATTTTCAAATTATCCATTTGGGATGAAAATAAGGCATTTAAGTGGAGGTGCTGAATATCTTGATAAGCTATTAAAAGAGATTCCAGATGTAGCAAAGGCTACATCATCTGATTGGATTTTTAACTACTTAATAGTTAACAGCTTGAGAGATAATGGAAAAGCAATAGGAATTATGACAAATGGAAGCACTTGGAACACTATTGATAAAGCAATTAGAAAATACTTTATAAATAAAGGTTTAATTGAATGTGTTATAGCTTTACCTGAGAGAATGTTTGAAACTACATCTATTCCAACCACTTTAATTGTACTAAGTAAAGAAAATAAGAGTATTAAAATGGTGGATGCACACGAAACTTTTGAAGCAGGAAGAAGACAAAATAGCTTTTCAAAAGAACATATTGACAAAATTGTATCTTGGATAGAAAAAGACAGTGATTTTTCTAAGACAGTCTCTTATGAAGAATTAGTTAAAAATGATTATGTTATAAGTCCAACAAGATATCTTGCTGATACCATTACTATAAAAGATGCGGTAGAGTTTGGATCAGTTATTAAGAATATTACTAGAGGTGCACAGTTAAGAGCAGCAGAATTAGATGAATTAACTTCACAAGAAGGAACTTCTATGCAGTATCTTATGTTAGCTAACATAAAAGAAGGAATGATTGATGAAGAGTTGCCATATCTGAAATCCATAGATGAGAAGTATAAAAAATATTGTATTCACAATAGGAACATGGTTTTATCTAAAAATGGTGCTCCATTTAAGGTTGCCATTGCAGAAGTTGAAGAAGGTAAAGAAATCCTAGGTAATGGGAATTTGTATATCATTGAGTTAAATGAAGAAAAAGTAAATCCCTATTTCTTAAAGGCTTTCTTTGAGAGTGAACAGGGAATAGCTTCATTAAAGAATATTTCTGTAGGAACAGCAATGCCTAATATTCCAGTTGATGCACTTAAAAAGATGCAAATACCAGTACCATCATTGGACAAACAAAATATTATTGCAGAAAAATATCTAGCTAAAATGGATGAAATAAAGGTTTTAAACCTGCGTTTAGTTAAAGCTAAAAATGCTTTAAAGAATATTTTTGAGGAGGTGGAGTAATTGGTATTAACAGTAGAACAACTTGATGATCTTGAAACTTCTATAATTAAAGAATTACCAGAGAAGCTGACAGAAATTCTATCTAGAGCCAATCGTTCAGGAAAGTTAGAAGAATTACTTAACATCCTTGGAATGAGCCACCTCCTAGATTCTACTGATAAATTGGAGACCTATAAAAATGGAAAAATTGTTGTGGTTGGGGCAACACAAGTAAAAGAGAAAGAACGTTTAGGGATTATAAAAAACTTAGGATTAGATAAAGAGCGTTTTGAGTTTTGTTTAGATTATGGCGAGGCTAAGAAATTTGAATATAAAAAGCTACAATATCAACCAACCTATAGAGTGGTAATGTTTGGACCAGTTCCTCATAGCTCGTCAGGAAAAGGTGATAGTGGCAGTGTTATAGCTGAATTAGAAAAGAAAGCTGATGTTTATCCTAGAGTGGTAAGGATGGAAAGTAATCAGGAATTAAAGATTACTAAATCAAATTTTAAATCAGCATTAAAAGATTTATTAAAAGAAGATTATATATAGGAAATAACAATATATACTATGAGTCTTAAGAAATAAATCATAGAGGTAAAGTAAAGGAAAAGTCATAGATAATATCAATAAATGTAATTTAGAAATCAAATAAAATGGTATAATGTTTATTATGAGCAGTAGATAATATCTGCTCATAATAAAGTGACCATTAGCGAGGAGAAAGACAATAATGAATATAAATGATTTTAATCACGTTGCGTTTTTGTGGAACATAGCAGAGAGTTTAAGAGGTACATATAAGGAGGAAGATTACAGAAAGGTAATGCTTCCAATGATAGTTGTTAGAAGATTTGATTGTCTTTTAGATGATTATGATAGAGAAATAATAAAGGAAGTATATGACGGATATAGTTTCTTACCAGAGAATGAGATAGATGAGATTGTTATAGCTGATTTAAAAGAAAACCATGGTATGGATTTACAGTTCTACAATGTGTCTAATTTCACATGGAAGAAGCTTTTAGATGATAGTGAGAATATAAGATCTAACTTTGAGGAATATTTAAACGGCTTTTCAAGCAATGTTAAAGAGATAATTGGAAAGTTTAAGTTTAAGGATGAGATTGCGCAGCTGGATAAGAAGAATAAGCTTTATGCAGTGCTTCAGAAAATGTATGAGGTAGACCTCCATGTTAATAATGTTTCTAATAATCAAATGGGATACATTTATGAAGAGATGCTTAGAAGATTTACAGAGAACTCTGCAGCAGGGGAGCAGTATACACCTAGAGAGGTTATAAGACTTTGTATGGAGATGCTTTTCTTAGGTAAGGAGGATTTCTTAACGGAAGAAGGAAAAATCATATCAATAGCTGACTTCTGCTGTGGAACAGGTGGAATGCTTTCTATTGCAGAGGATTATATAGAAAAGTTAAATGATAAAGCTATTGTTAACGTATATGGTCAAGAGCTTTTAGATGAATCCTTTGCTATCTGTCAGGCTGATATGTTAATGAAGGGACAAAATCCAGATAACATCAGACTAGGAAACACTTTAACACAGGATAGATTTAAAGGAGAGCACATGAGATTCCTAATAAGTAATCCGCCTTTCGGAGTTACATGGAAGGATGAAGAAAAGCAGGTTAAAGAAGAAGCAGACCTTGGCTTCGATGGAAGATTTGGAGCAGGAACTCCAAGGGTAAGTGACGGTTCTTTATTATTCCTTCAAAACATGATAAGCAAAATGTATAAGGATGAAGAAGGAAGCAGAATAGCAATAATCTTTAATGGTTCACCACTATTTACAGGGGATGCTGGTAGTGGGGAATCTAACATTAGAAGATGGATAATTGAAAATGATTTATTAGAAGGAAGCATTGCACTTCCAACGGATATGTTCTATAACACAGGAATAGCTACTTATATATGGGTTCTTACTAACAAAAAGGAAGAGAAAAGAAAAGGTAAGATTCAACTGGTTAATGCCACTGATTTTTACGTATCAATGAGAAAGAGCCTTGGTAATAAGAGAAAAGAAATTTCACCAGCTCAAATTGAAGTTATTAAAGAGTTATATAGAAGATTTGAAAACAGTGAGAAAAGCAAAATCTTTGATAACAATGACTTTGGATATAGAAAAATTACCATAGAAAGACCACTAAAGTTAAGCTTCAAGGTTAATGAAGAAGCAATAGAAAGAGTTAAAGAAACCACACAGTTCATTAACTTAGCAGTATCAAAGAAAAAAGATGAGGCAGTTAAAGCACAGGAAGAAGTAGCAGGTAAAGAGCAACAAGAAGCTATAATAAAAATGCTACAAAGCTTTGACAGCAATAAGGAATATATGAACAGAGAAGTATTCATAAAAGACCTTAAGGTCAAAGCTAAGGAGCATGGTATAGCCCTTGGAGCAGCACTGCTAAAAGCTATATGGGCGGCTATAGGGGAAAGAAATGAAAAAGCTGATTGCTGCAAAGACTCAAAAGGAAACATTGAAAGTGACTCAACCCTAAGAGATACAGAATCAATTCCGTTAAAGGATGACATAGAGGCTTACTTTGAAAAAGAAGTAAAACCACATGTAGAAGATGCTTATATGGACGAAACAACCTTTGAAAATATAGGCTATGAAATACCATTCACAAGACACTTCTATAAATATGAGGCACTAAGACCATTTGCAGACATAATGAAGGAAGTAGAAGACCTTGAAAGCGAAATAGCACTAGAAATAAGGAAGGTGCTAGGTTAATGAAGTACAGATATAGAAAAGAAGAGGAAATGAAGGACAGTGGAGTTCATTGGATAGGGAAGATACCAAGTGATTGGGAATGTATCAATTTTAGTAGAAGTGTGTCATTAAAACAGGGATTACAAATAGCACAAGATGAGAGATTTTATGAATCAGGAGAGGGAAGATATGTATATATCACAGTGAAGTATATTAATTCTGATAGAAATGATACAGATACAGAATATATATTAAATCCAAGTAAAGGTGTTATGTGTAGTAAGGATGAAATTCTTCTTGCTAGAACAGGTGCAACTGGAAAAGTTGTTACTAATATAGAAGGAGTGTTTCATAATAATTTTTTTAAAGTAATATATGATAATAGAAAGTTAAGAAAAAATTATTTAGTATACTATCTAACACAAAATAGTGTTCAAGAACATTTAAAGTTAATTGCAGGAACAACAACTATACCAGATTTAAATCATGGAGACTTTTTATCAACGAAACACTTGATTCCGCAAATTTATGAACAAGAGAAAATAATAAAGTTTTTAGATAAAAAAACAGCTCAATTTGATTCTATAATTTCTAAAAAAGAAGCTTTAATTAAAAGATTAGAGGAAGCTAAGAAAAGTCTTATTAGTGAAGTTGTAACTGGTAAGGTTAAGGTAGTTAAAACTGATGATGGCTACGAATTAGTTGAAAGAAAAAAAGAAGAAATGAAAGATAGTGGAGTTGAATGGTTGGGATACATTCCAAGGGAGTGGAATATCAGTAAAGTCAAACATAAGTGCGATATAAATAGTTCAGTTTTAAGTGAAAATACTGATGAAGATTACTCTATAAAGTATATTGATATAGGAAGTGTAAGTTCGAATGGCAGTATTGAAAATATACAACAACTTAAATTTAAAGATGCACCTAGTAGAGCAAGAAGGATTTTAAAAGATAACGATATATTAGTTTCTACTGTTAGGACTTATTTAAGGGCAATAACTTCAATAGAAAATGTAGAAGAAGGATTAATTTGTTCAACTGGTTTTACTGTATTAAGTCCAAGAAAAAATGTAAACTTTAAATATCTGTCATACTTTATCAGAAGCAATTTATTTATTGATGAAATAGTAAGTAGAAGTACTGGAGTAAGCTACCCAGCCATTACATCAACAGCAATTGGAAATTTGGAGATTGTATTACCAAAAGAAGATGAGCAATTATTAATAGGGGAGTTTTTAAATAGAAGAGTGAATAAAGTTAATAAAATTACTTATGAAGTTAAAAAACAAATAAATAAACTAAATGAAGCCAAACAAAGCTTAATTAGTGAAGCTGTTACTGGTAAAATAGAGATTTTAGATTAATAGGAGTTATGGGGATGAGGGTTTTATTTTGTAATATAGCATGGATGAAGTATTATAGAGGGATAACGGAAGACGATAAGCCTGAAAATGGTGGTTCATGGGTTAATGAAGCTCAAACGGCACATGAGTGTTTTAATTTTACTTTATATGAGGATGATAACTTCCATGGATATGTAACAACTAAGTCAAATAGGGGAAAGGATAATCAGCTTCATATCGAGAAGCTTGAGGGAGTGCCACAGGATGCCGAGGAAGCTGACAAGGTTTTAGTTATATGGGGAGCTAAAGATCCAGTGAATAATAAAAACTATATTGTTGGTTG
>DALZNT010000037.1:0-28938 GCA_032005505.1 Clostridium sp.
GGAACAGTTATTAGAAAATAGAATGCTATTTTAATGAATAATGAAAATTTAATTATGAATAGCTATAGAAAGAACTCCTGGTGTAGGAGCTCTTTTTTTAGTTATTTTTAAAGGATATTAAAGGTAGTGTATACTATTACATTTTATTCTGTGAATAATATTTGGGAGAAAACAAAAAATAAATCGAAACTTGATGAATTAAATTTCTAATTTATATTGAAATTTGATTAGTTTTGGAATAAAGTATTACTTGCCGGTAAATTTCTGTGTCTTTCGAGTTTTTATGACTAAAGAGGAAATTGCTGAAATGAAGTATTAATAAAAGAAGCTGATTTAATATAATTAAGCAGTTTAACGGAGGGGAATATATGGATATTAACTTAATTGGAGTACCACTTTATTATGGATGTGATAGAGCGGGTGTAGAGAATGGTCCTAATGTTTTAAGAGAACAAGGAATTAAAGAGTTATTGAAAAATGGAAAAAACATGGTTTATGATTTAGGTAATATCTATGTGGATAACACCCTGGAGAAACAGCCCTTTTCAGCTGGAGTTAACGCTAAATATATTAATGAAATAATAGAGATAACAGAAAACTTAGCTCATAAGGTATATGGTAGCTTGTGCGCAGGAAGTTTTCCATTCATCCTTGGAGGTGACCATGCTTTAGCTACAGGTAGTGTGGCTGGGGTTTCTAGATATTTTAAAGATGATTTAGCTGTAATTTGGATTGATGCACACGGTGATATAAATACTTTTGAAACAAGTCCTTCTGGAAATGTACATGGTATGCCGCTAGCTGCATCTATGGGAATTGGTGATGGAAAATTAACAGATTTATATTTTAAAGGTATAAAAGTTAAAAAAGAAAATGTATTTATCATAGGAGCAAGAGATTTAGATAAAGGTGAACTTCAATTAATTGAGGACTTAAACCTAAAAGTTTGGACTATGGATAAGATAAATGAAATTGGAGTAGATACTTTATGTAATGAGCTTTTAGAAGATATAAAAGCGACAGGTGTTAAAAATGTACATGTAAGTTTTGATGTAGATTCTGTAGATCCAGAGCACATCATTGGTACAGGAACTCCGGTTCCAGGTGGATTTGAACTTGAGGGAGCGGAAAAAGTTCTAACTACTATTTTTGAAACTAACAAGGTTAAATCTATGGATTTCGTAGAATTTAATCCTTCCTTAGATAATACAGATGTAACTTGGGAAAACTGTATTAGACTACTAAAGAAAATTGGTCAGTTAATTTAATATAATATTTATTAAGATGGAGGTAGGATTATGGAAGTAACAAAAACTATGACAATTGGTGAAGTTTTAAGAAAAAATGAAAAGGCTGCTGAAGTTTTAATGGGATTTGGCATGGGATGCGTAGGATGCCCATCAGCTCAAGCAGAAACTTTAGAGGAAGCTTGTATGGTTCATGGCTTAAAAGTTGATGAATTACTTAAGAAGCTTCATGAAGTTTAATATAATACTCTAAGGTTAAATTTAAAAATTTGATAGTTTAAATAAAAAAGACGATATTTATATAAATTGTTCTGTAAATAGTACAGTTTATATAAGTCGTCTTTTTTAGTTTGTTATTAAATCTTTAAAATGAGGATAAAAGAATTTATATTGAAAAAACTATAGTGTAAAGAAAATTTAGGAGGGATTTTAAATGGAATCAGTACACTATAATGTTTCAGGTCTTGTAAATTCAGAAAGCAGAACAAAGCTTAATAATTCTCTAGATAAGATTGAAGGAGTTCAAAAGGTTTGTGTTGATATATCAAGAGGTACCGTGGAAGTAAAGTTTAATGAGCCAGCAACTCCAGAATCAATTCAAAGTTGTATTTGCAACACTGGATATAGTATAGAATAGGCCGTAAGGAGGAGAATAAATGAAATATGATTTTCCAATGGGCTTTAGTCCACAGCAACAGAAAAGTCAGCCAGGAATTGAAAGTATAATGGAACCTAAGCCTATTTTTGAACTAGAAGGATATCATAAACCTTCTAAAAGACTAGAAGGTAAGGTGGCAGTAATTACTGGAGGAGATAGTGGTATTGGTAAAGCTGTAGCTCTATTATATGCTAAGGAAGGAGCTAAGGTTGCCATTATATACTTAAGTGAACACGAAGATGCAGAAGATACAAAATGCTTTATTGAAAAAGCAGGTGGTGAATGCATGTTAATTCCTGGTGATATTGGGGACGAAAACTTTTGTAAGGATGCCATCCAACAGGTAATTAAAAAATGGGGAGCGATAAATATCCTTGTTTCTAATTCAGCTGAACAGCATGAAAAGCAGAGCATTACTGAAATAACTAAGGAACAAATGATGAGAACCTTTGATACTAACTTCTTTGGAGCTGTATATTTAACTAAAGAAGTGGTTCCGCAGATGAAAACTGGAGATTCTATCATTTATACAACTTCAGTAACTTGCTATGAAGGCAATGAACTATTAATTGATTATTCGTGCACAAAAGGTGCGCTTACAGCTTTAACTAGAAGTCTTGCAAAGAGTTTAGCACCACAGGGAATTAGGGTAAATGCAGTAGCTCCAGGACCAATTTGGACTCCACTTATTCCATCTAGCCTTGATCCTAAGAAGGTTTCTACCTTTGGAAGCAATACACTATTTAAAAGAGCTGGTCAGCCAGTTGAACTAGCAGAAAGCTATGTATTTTTAGCAGGTGAAGGAGCTTCTTATATTACAGGTCAAACTCTTCATGTAAATGGAGGACAGTTTGTCAGTAGTTAAGATTTATTTTATGCAGATTTAGAATTAAAATTTATATAAAAATGGAAGGATAGATAGTTAAGATGCTATTTATCCTTATTGCTTCTTAAGAAAATGCAACGGTTACAATCTGTCACACCAGAACAAAGAATTTGGCACAAGTGTGTCATGACGCAGATATTGTAGTGGCGGCAGCAGGTGGTGTTGGAAGTGTTACGTCTTTAGTACTTGCAAAACATGTGATTCGCGGAGCGAAATACTTAAATTCTCTTTAAAGCATCTCTTTTGAGGTGCTTTTTCTATAATTAATGATTTAAGAAGTGAATATAATAAATTTTCTACAACTTGAATAAGAAAGTATGTTCCTGTCAAAGATTAAAATATCTTAATGTTGGGAGGAAGTAAATATGAATAAAGTAACATTAATCGGGAACGTAACTAGAAATTTGGAATTAAAACCATATTCTAATGGAGAGGGGAATTATGTAAGATTTACTTTGGCAGTGAATGATTTCAAGAGTAAAATTAAGGAGAATAGTACATTATTTATCGATATAATTGCTTTTGGGAAAAAGGCAGAAATGCTAAGTAAATACATAAGTAAAGGTAGGAAATTAGCTGTTGACGGCAGGATAAATACAGGAAGTTATTTTAATAATCAAGGTGAAAAAAGATATAGTACAGAAGTAGTTTTAGAGGATTTTTACTTTGTAGATAGTAAAAGAGAGAATGTAGGCTAGACTATTTATTGAAGTGCTATTTTGAATAGGTTAATTGTTTTTTGGATTCTTATCTAAAGTGTAACAAGAATATATCTATACCTAAAAGGAGTAAGCTATCCAGTCCAAAGGAAAGCTTACTCCTTTTAGATTTCTAAAACTCATAAAATTAGTTCCGGTCATGGTTTCTTTTATATGCTGTATGTATATCTATGTGGATGAATGTATTTATAAAACAACAATTATAGAAGTGAAGTTTCACTATTTATATTTATAGTTAATTCTTTTTATTTTGGACAAAATAAATGTTGCAATATAAAAATGTCTATGATAACATAAAGATAAAGAAGTGCTTACTGGATAAACAATTATTAATTAGCCGGGAGATAGATATGACTAATAGAGAAGAAGAAATATTAAATCTTATAAAAAATAATCCCTTAATATCTCAAAATGAGTTGGCAGATATTCTTAATATAACTAGATCTTCGGTAGGAGTTCATATAGGAAATTTGATCAAGAAGGGTTATATTTCTGGAAGAGGTTATGTTATAAATCAAGAAAATTTTGTTTGTATCATTGGTGGAACTAATATTGATATTGTTGGTTTCTCAAATGATGAGCTTAGACTTCATGACTCAAATCCAGGAAATATTAAGTTTGCCCTTGGTGGAGTAGGTAGAAACATTGGAGAAAACTTAGCTAGACTTGATGTAGACACAAAGCTTATTTCTGTAATAGGAAATGATGTCTATGGCCATAAGGTTGTAGATGAAGGAAGAGGAATTGGGTTAGATTTTGACCATACTCTTAAGCTTGACGGAGAGATAACGTCTGTATACATGTCAGTACTTGACCATGGTGGTGATATGAAGGTAGCTATTTCATCCATGGATATCTATGAAAAGATGACTATAGACTATATTAAAACAAAAAAGTCTGTTATAGAAAGCTCTAAGATTTGCGTTATTGATACCAATATTCCAAGAGATGTCATAGAATATGTGGTTACAAACTTTAAGAATACTAAGTTTTTCTTAGATACAGTTTCATCCACAAAGGCTATGAAGGTTAAAGATATAATACATAAATTCCACACTATAAAGCCAAATAGACTTGAAGCAGAAATTTTATCTGGAATAAAGATTGACTCTATAGAGGATGTACAGAGAGCTAGTAACTACTTTGTAAATGGTGGAGTTAAAAATGTGTTTATAAGTCTTGGTGAAGAAGGGGTTTACTACAATAACGGTAAAGAAAAGGGGATTTTCAAACCAAAGAGAGTAGAAATGGTTAATGCTAATGGTGCTGGAGATGCTTTTGTAGCAGGTCTGGTATACTCAGAGCTTAACTGTCTTGAATTAATGGAAACTTTAAAATTCGCATCAGCTTGCGCAGCTATAACTGTAGAGCATAAAGATACAATAAATCCAAATATGTCACTAGAAAATATAAATAAAAAATTGGAGGAAAATTAATTATGTTAGAAAAATATTTAGATATAAACCCAGAGGTTAAAGCAGCATTAGAAGCAGGAAAGCCAGTAGTTGCCCTAGAGTCAACTATCATATCTCACGGAATGCCATACCCTAAGAATGTAGAAACTGCATTAAAAGTTGAATCTATAATAAGAGAAAACGGAGCTGTTCCAGCTACAATAGCTATCCTTGAAGGAAGATTAAAAGTAGGATTAACTGCAGAGGAAGTAGAATTCTTAGGAAAAACTCCAGGAGTTATAAAAACTAGCAGAAGAGATATTCCTTTCATAGTTGCTAACGGATTAAACGGAGCTACAACTGTTGCTTCTACAATGATAATTGCAGCATTAGCTGGAGTTAAAGTATTTGCAACTGGTGGAATTGGTGGAGTTCATAGAGGAGCAGAAAGAACAATGGATATATCTGCAGACCTTGAAGAATTATCAATGACTAATGTAGCAGTAATCTGTGCTGGATGTAAGTCAATTCTTGATATAGGATTAACTCGTGAGTACTTAGAAACTAAAGGAGTACCTGTAGTTGGATTCCAAACTGAAGAGTTACCAGCATTCTACACTAGAAAATCAGGATTCAAAGTTGACTATAAAGTAGATAGCGAAGACGTTCTAGCAAAAGCTTTAAAAGCTAAGTGGGACTTAGGACTTGAAGGTGGAGTTGTTGTTGCTAACCCAATTCCAGAAGAGTTCGAAATGGACTACGATACAATCACTAATGCTATAAATGCAGCTGTTAAAGAAGCTGATGAAAAAGGAATAGTAGGAAAAGAAAGTACACCATTCTTACTTGGAAAAGTAAAAGAAATAACTGGTGGATCAAGCTTAGAGTCAAATATTCAATTAGTATTCAACAATGCTAAAGTTGGAGCTAGACTTGCAGTAGAACTTTCTAAGTTATAAGTGACACTCCAAATTTTATATTTGGTTAGTGGAGCTTAATCATTCGACTGTTTTTGAGAAGGAGTTTCCTTAAGTGATGCTCCAAATCTTTACCCTAAAGGGCACAGGTGATTTGGTTAGCAGAACTTACTCCACCGAACCCATGTGAGGCGGAGTTTCCTTTAATTAAGTCAATTACTTTTTAATTAAAGTTAATATAACCTAATAATACTACAATACTACGTTTAGAAGGGTATGAAGCCATAGGATTACTATGACTCCATACCCTTCTTTATTTTTTAAAAGTTCGTAGAAGTATGTAAGAGGTTATGAGGATAATTATTGTTATAAGAGGTAAACTTGAACCAGTTAAAGTTAAATATCTAGCATAAATAGGATAAATTAGAATTAATATACCGCCTAGGATAAGAATAAAAATGAAGGGTAGTATAAGATCATTTCTTCGTTTAAATACATAATAATTTAGAAGAGCTGCAGCTAAAGCTAGAAAAAATATTGGGAGTATCATTTTCTCTGTTAAGTAAGGATTATGTAGATTAATAGTAAACATAATTCCGTAGATAAAGGAAAAACCGCCTAGAGGTAGGAAAATCCAAGCTTTGGTATCGAAATATAGATTTTGTAAAATTATGCTTAGAATTAGAATTCCAATAGGCCATAGTGCAGCAACTCTTTTAAACAGGATTGGTTCATCGTTAAACAGAAGATAGGCTATTGCCGTAATCAAAATAAAGAAGCTTATGTAAAATGTAGTCATATAATTAAAACTCTTAGAGTTATTGTTTCGCATAGTTCTTCCTCCAGAAAATTGAATTTCTATATGTATATTAAAATTTCTTATGTATATTCATAGTTCAAGGTGCAAAATAAAAAGCTAGAAGATTATTCATCCTCTAGCTTGAATTGAATTTTAACTAGCATTAGAAGATATTACTTTTAGAATGTCATCTGTATATAGTGTCTCTTTTGAAAGTAATTCTGTAGATAAATCATGAAGTAAATGCATATTACTAATTAAAGTTGCTTTAACCTCCGCATAGAGTTCATCTACAAGGGTTTTACATTCCTCTAGGACAACAGTTGTGTAATACTCCTTAGGCATTCCTTGAAGCTGTGAAAGCCTTAAAAGCCCTAGGGATTTTCCCATACCATATTCACATATCATATTGCTAACCATGCTTGTAGTTTTCTCAAGGTCATTGAAAGCACCAGTAGTAATTTTATCTTCGCCAAAGATTATTTCCTCAGCAGCACGTCCACCTAGAAGTACCATAATTCTTCGTTTTAAATAATCTAGGTTATGGTAAGTGTGATCCTCACCAATGGTTAAGGTATATCCGCCTGCACCTTTAGAAGTAGGAATTATAGTTATCTTTGATATCTTTTCTTCTGGTAGCATAAAGTGGGAGATAAGAGCATGTCCAACTTCATGATAAGCAGTTATTTTCATATCTTCTTCCTTTAAACCATCTCTATCAAGCTTTTCATGGCCAGCGACAACTATGGAAAAGGCTTTATCAATGTGATTCTTAGTAATATAAGGAGCATCATCTTTACAAGCTAGAATCGCCGCTTCATTAACTAGGTTTTCTAACTTAGCACCTGAAAAATAAGTAGTGCTATGAGCAATATCTCTTATATCTATATCTTCTATAGGTTTATTTTTCAAGTGAAGCTTTAAGATTTTTTCACGAGCATTTACATCAGGTAGGGAAACTTCAATATGTCTATCAAATCTACCAGGTCTTAAAAGAGCTTCATCAAGAATATCTAATCTATTTGTGGCTGCAATAACGATTATACCTTCACTTTCCTTAAAGCCGGACATCTCAGTTAAAAGGGCATTAAGAGTTTGGTCCTTCTCATCATTACCACCAGCTTTGTTAGAACTACGCTGTTTACCAATGGCATCTATCTCATCTATAAAGATAACAGCTTTACCATGGGCTTTTGCTTTTTTAAATAAACTTCTTATTCTACTAGCTCCAACCCCTACATACATCTGTACAAAGTCAGAACCAGAAACAGCATAGAAAGGAACACCAGCTTCTCCAGCTATAGCCTTAGCAAAAAGGGTTTTACCTGTTCCGGGATCACCATAAAGAATCACGCCCTTAGGCATTCTTGCACCATAGGCAGCATATTTTTCAGGAGATTTAAGAAAGTCTACTACATCCTTTAAGCTTTCCTTTGCTTCCTCATTTCCAGCAACTGAATTGAAACTGAATTTATCTTTTGAAACACTTTGTCCATCTACTGCAGTTACTGAAGACATTCCCCCAGAAGTAGCATTCTTTCTTATAAACATAAATATAGCAGCTATTGCAGAAAAAGCTAGAACAATTACAGCTATTCTTTCATTATTAGGAAGGGTAGCTGAAGTTTCAACTACAATGTTCTGCTTCAATAAATCTTCAGTTAAAGTACTGCTATATGGATTATCTGTAACATAGGTATTACCAGTCTTATCTACTACAGTAAGCTTAGGAGTTTGAGCAACTGAAACCTTAACAACATTTCCAGCCTCAATATCTTGTACAAACTCATTATAGCTTTTATAAGGTGCACTTGAAGTATTAAGATTAAACAATACTAACGCACCAATAGATAGAACCATAAAGGTAAGTGGTATTATTATAAGATTCTTTTTTAGTTTATCTATCAATCAATTCGCCTCCTCAAGGGTAAAACGTAATTATCAATATGCTATAAGTATTATTATATATTGTTAAAATTAAAAGTCCAATTTTTATACTAAGATTTGGATATGTAAGTTATGGCAGGGCGAAATTATGCTGATGAATAAGGAATAAAGAATGATAAGGAATGAATTGGGGGATTCATGCAGCAGATTACATGATAATATTATTTGTAAAAATTTTAATTTTGAACTTGAAATATACAGTTGGATGATGTACAGTTAAACTATACAGTTTAACTGTATGAAGTGTAACTATATATTGAGGTGCGTATGAAAAGAGATAAAAATTTACCACTAACAGAAACTACATACTATATCCTTCTTGCATTGTTAGAGCCTGCTCATGGATATCTTATAATGCAAAAGGTTGAAGAGTTAAGCGATGGTCAGGTTAGAATAGCTGCAGGTACTTTATATGGAGCTATTGAAAACTTGATAAACTTAAAGTTTATAACACCAGTACCTAGTGATGACAAGAGAAGAAAAGTATATTTAATTACAGAAAAAGGACGTGAAATATTAAAACTAGACTTAGAAAGAATCCAGCATATGGCTAGAATCACTGAAGAAGCTTTAAAATAATTTGGAGGTTAACGTATGTATATATTTAAATGCTTTATTGATTATACTAAAGAGGAAAAATGGCTAAACGAAATGGCTAAAAAAGGATATCAGCTTATTAATAATTCTTTTGGATATAACTTTAAAAAAGTGATTCCAGAAGATATAACTTATAGAATTGATTATAGAACATTCAAATCTCAAAAAGATTTTATTGATTATTGTACTTTGTTTGAGGATTTGGGATGGACTCATGTTTCAGGCACAAAATCTAGTGGAAATCAGTATTTCAAGAAAATATCCACCAGTAGTGATGATGATATTTTTTCAGATAATATATCAAAGGCTTCCAGGTATAAAAGAGTATCTAATATTTGGCTTACTATGGCTCTTTGTTACTTCACAATATTATGTTCTTTTATTACTAATGGCTCCATAAAGTTTGAAGCTTTTATTAATCCTAAAGTTTTATACTACACTCCAGGGTTATGGGATAAATCTGGATTAGCCTTTTGGAAAAGCTTTTTATTCGAAACTCCATTTGCTTTAGGTAGGGGTTTCCTGTGGTTAATTTTCCCTATATGCATAGCTCTGTATATTTACTTTACATTGAAAGCATCTAAGTTATATAAAGAAACCTTGAAATAAAAGTAATATTCCGTTGGTTAAAGTATTTTAATATTATTTAAAACAGTAGCTTTCCAAAATTGTGGGGCTACTTTTTTTTATTCTATCGATTAGTAGCACTATGTATGTTAATAATACTATCAAGAATATTACTCCATTTAGTAACAAAATTATACTTTCGTTTATAAAAAAATAACACTATATTTTAAAACCGTCATTTAGCGATATTCACTACCATTCAAGAGCCGCTTGCAACAAAAAAGAAATCCACGAAGGGATTTCCACATCAATTATAAATTATAAATTATTTTTCACAACTTCGCCATTAATCATTACAAACTTTACAGTATTACGTAAATCAAAAGGATGTCCATTGTAAATAACAATATCAGCGTCTTTGCCTTCTTCAATAGAACCAACTCTGTGGTCTTCGCCTATAGCCTCTGCAGAGCGAATAGTGATGGCACGTAGAGCTTCTTCCTCATTCATGCCTTCTCTAGCAGCAAGGGCAGCACAGAGAGTTATATATTTTAGGGGAATTACTGGGTGGTCAGTCATGATAGCTACTTTTATTCCCGCATCATTTAGTATTTTTGGAGTTTCAAAGGTTAAGTTCTTAAGTTCTACCTTGCTTCTGTCAGAAAGGCTTGGACCAACAATTATAGCTTTAATATGTTCATCTTTTAAATGCTCAGCAATTAAATGACCTTCAGTACAGTGCTCAAGAGAGATGTTGATATCAAATTCCTTAGCTATTCTGATAGCAGTAAGGATATCGTCTGCTCTATGAGCATGGCATTTTAGGATAACTTCTTTTCTAATAACTTTTGCTAAAGCTTCAAGTTTCATATCAAAATCAGGTTCTTTAGCATCTTTATTATTTTTAGCAGCCTCCTGTTTTGCAACATAGTTTTTAGCTTTTATTAGGTTTTCTCTAAGGATGGAAGCTGTTGCCATTCTAGTGTTTGGAGCTATTTTCTTACCAGAATAAACTCTCTTAGGATTTTCTCCAAAGGCAGTTTTCATAGCAGTATGGTCATTTATAACCATATCATCTAAAGATTTTCCATGAGTTTTCATTGTAGCAAAGAATCCACCAATGACATTTGCACTTCCAGGACCAGTAGCAACAGTTGTAACACCGGCATCTAGAGCTTCCTCAAAGCATCTATCAAAAGGGTTTATAGCATCAATAGCTCTTAGCTCAGGGGTAACAGGATTGGTCTTTTCGTTACCATCATCACCTTCAAAGCCTATGCCATCTTCCCACATTCCAATATGACAGTGAGCATCGATGATACCAGGCATTAAGAAACCACCTTGTCCATCAACAACTTCAGTGCCTTCAGGAATAATTAGATCACGGCCTACCTTTAGAATTTTTCCATCTTCAACTAAAACCACAGCATTATTAATAACTTCAGTTTTACCCATAGTATGTGCAGTTACATTTTTAATAGCTATCATAGTATCCCTCCTAAAATAAAAAAATGTTATCATTAGCTAAATAATATCATATTTTACAATAAATTGCCAACAATAACAAATTTTTTAATTTTGAGGTTCTACTATAGTGGTAAAGTATTTTGGTGGAATTAGTCCCATTTTAATTCCTTGAATAACTGTCATATAAGTGCAAGTCGTATCGTATCTTGCATCATGGTAGCCAGCTGACTCTCCAAATAGGGAAGCACACTTTTCTTGTAGGAACTTTTCATCTAGTCTTAGGAAGTTGATAACTTCTCCAAGAGATGGATTTTTAAGCATTCCTTTAACTGTTAAAGCCTTGCAGATATTTTTGTAATAAGCCATAGTACAGAATATGTGCTTAGGTGAGAAATCTATATCTAAGAATTCTAATTCACTTCTCATAAACTTAATATCAAATTGAACGTTATGGCCAATTATAACATCACTAGTTTGGAAATCCTCTATAAACTCTTCATAAGTATCTTCAAAATATAGACCGTTACTTAAATCATATAGCTTTTCGAGGGAGAAACCGTGAATTGCTTCTGCACCTTCAGACATTTCTTCTACAGTGAAGAAAAAGTTTTTTCCTACTGTAGTTTGAGGTTTTGTGCTTGTATCAACTAATATATAAGAAAGCTGGCATATGTTACCTGGTTTTATACTTGTAGTTTCTGTATCAAAAAATAATAATTTCATAATAATCTCCTTAAATCTATTTCAAAATTTCTTCTTTAATAAAACGATAATAATATTTGGTATAAAAGCCCGAATAGAACAATGATAATATGGGCACAAAATCCCCAATATAACAGTTCTAATATGTTGGACTAAAAAGCCCAATAATTTTATAGTATAGTCCCTAGAGACTTATGTCAATATTACTGGCAAATATTTAACTTTATTTCAATATGTATTAGTTGGATATCTATGAACATTTATATTTAAACAAACTTAAAATATAGGGGAAAAATTATATTTGAAAAGGTTTAATGACAAAATTCGTTGAATTGAATATATTATTAATATTTAGAATGTGATATAATGACAAATGTTAAAGAAAAATTACTGAAAATAATTCGTAATTTGATATTGAAGGGGGCTTACGCTAATGGATTTATTGTATGTAATATCCAAGGAACAACAAAATAAAGAGGAGTTACTTAACATTCTCCAGCAGCACAAAGAAATAAGATTTGTTTCTTTAGTTGGAATAGACTTTTTAGGTAATGACACAGATGAAAAAATTCCAGTAAAAGTATTCATAGATGACATTGGGACATTTTTACATGGTACAGCTGTACAGACAGATGGATCATCTGTAATTCTACCAGGAATAGCTACCCTTAATAATGCAAAGGTAGATATGAAGGTTGATTTAACTACAAATTGGTTTGTAGATTATAACCATGATAACATTGATGAGGTAACAGGAAATCCTGTTGGAACTATAAGAATGCCATGTCATTTATACCATGAGGGTGTGGCTGTAGATTCAAGATACATCCTAAAGAATGCAGTTAATCATTTTAAAACAGCAATGATGACACTATTTGAAGAAAATCAAGAATATTTATCAAACTTTAATATAGCCTATAATGAGATAGCAGACATAAGCATTACAGCAGCTACAGAACTTGAATTTTGGGTAAATACACCTAATGAACTTACTGAAATAGAAGAGTTATCAACTTCTCAAGTTTTAAAAGAGCAATATTGGAAGAGAACTAAAGGTCCAGTTAGAACTGCTATGGAACAATCTCTAGATATCCTTGGAAAGTATAAATTAGAACCAGAAATGGGACATAAAGAAGTTGGTGGAGTTAAAGCTAAGCTTATTGAAGGTGGAGTTTTCTCACACATTATGGAGCAGTTAGAAATTGATTGGAAGTATTCTTCAGCACTTCAAACTTGTGATAATGAGCTTTTAGTTAGAGGTTTAATTAAAGAAGTATTTAGAAATAATGGACTAGATGTTACTTTCCAAGCTAAGCCTATTGATGGAGTAGCGGGAAATGGAGAACATTTACATGTAGGAGTAACATTAAAGCTTAAGAGTGGAAAAGTAATGAACCTATTCCATAACTACTCAGAGCCAGATTTCATGAGTGAAATAGGCTACGGAGCTATTATGGGATTACTAAGAAACTATGAGGTAGTTAATCCATTTGTATCTTCTAGCTATAATTCACTACAAAGATTAAAGCCAGGATTTGAAGCCCCAGTATGTATAGTTACTTCTCTTGGATTTACTAAAGAGGTGCCTTCTAGAAATAGAACAGTTCTTGCAGGTCTAGTTAGAGATGAGAACAATCCAATGGCTACAAGATTTGAGCTTAGATCACCAAACCCACATACTAATATATACCTAACACTTGCAGCTGTTATTGGAACAATGGTAGATGGAATATCTTATGTAGTTAAAAATCATAAGCATAGCGCAGACCTTTTAGATGAGCTTTCTAAAGAGCCAGGCCAAGATGCTGAGTATCTAGAAAAGCATAGATGCTATAGAAGTGAAGAGGACGTATTTGAGTTCTACACAGAGCAGGAGAGAGCAGAGTACTTTGGAAAAGCTCCAAGAAGTGTGTACGAGAATACTTTAGTGCTAAAAGAAGCTGATAAGACTAAAGTTCTTATAGAAAATAATATAATGAACGAAAAGATTATTGCTGGTTACACAGAAGCAGTTCTTGAAAAGTGGACAACAGAGCTTGAACACAGAATTCTTCAAAACTATGCAAATGAAATAAGATCTATCAAGAAACTTGGTGGGGACGACTTCATGGAATATGACTTAGAAAAATGGAACGAAATTGATAAGTTAAGACAAGCAATAATGAAGGATAACTATGTATCTAAAAGCTTATTTACTTTAATGAGAGAAGCAATAGAAGCTAAAAACTATGAAGAGTTATCAAATCTTCAAATTGAAGTAGACGAAAAAATGAAAGAGCTTAGAGATTTATATGTAGAATACAGAAGAAATCTTATGTGTTGCTAGTTTCATCCTTATTAATTAAAATATAGGATATTAAAAGGCTTTGTGCTCCAAATGGAGTACAGGGCCTTTTTATTTCTCATATTTCATCCTCCATCAAAAAAAGAACTCCCCGGAAAGGGAGCTCTATCCATCATTATTAACTATTCATTATTCCGTATTTATTGTATCAGCAAAGCCGATACTTTGTTACATGAATATAAGTTTAGCAATGAATATAATTGTTAATATATACATTACAACAGAGATAGGTTTCTTAGTCTCTTTCTTACCAAATATATTGTTTAGGATATTGATAAGAGTGTAAGAGATAACTCCAAGAGTTAAACCATCACCTATGCTGTAACATAGTGGCATTGCAGCAATTGTAAGGAATGCTGGGAAGCCTACTGTGAAGTCAGAGAAGTCTATCTTTGTTACGCCTTCCATCATCATAAATCCTATCCAAATTAGAACAGGAGCAGTTGCACAACTTGGGATTGCGATAAAGATTGGAGCAAAGAACATAGCTAATAAGAATAGTATACCTACAGTTATAGCAGTTAAACCAGTTCTTCCACCTTCGTTAACACCAGCAGCACTTTCTACGTAAGTTGTTACAGTAGAAACTCCAACTAATGCACCAAAAGTAGTTCCGATAGCATCTACTAAAAGAGCTTTTTTAGCCATTGGAACATTTCCATCTTTATCAAGCATATTAGCCTTTGAACAAACTCCAACTAGAGTTCCAACTGTATCAAAGAAGTCTACAAACAAGAAGGTAAGTAAAACTGTTATGAAGTTCATGATTCCTTCAGTATGAGTAAATACACTAAAATCAAGCTTGAAGGCTACAGGAGCTAGCGACTGGAATGCAAAGATTTTCTCAGGAAGAATTATACCAGCTGCAGCAGCCCCTTCAGGGTTAACCCCTGCGTAAGCCCAGCCGATAGCTGCACATATAAGTATTGCCCAAAGCATCGCGCCTCTAACGCCCTTTGAGTTAAGAATAGCTATAACGAGCAATCCAATTACGGCTATAATGGCACCAGGAGCAATCATAGAACCTAATCCAACTAAAGTAGCTTCGTTAGCGATTACAATTTTAGCACCAACTAGTCCGATAAAGGCAATAAATAAACCAATACCAGCACTAACTGCGTGCTTCATAGCAAAAGGAATAGAGTTAACAACAGCTTCACGAACTCCAGTTAAAGAAAGAATAATAAAAAGTATACCTTCAGCAAATACAGCAGTAAGTGCTACTTGCCATGAAATATTAAGAGCAGGGTTTAAGCATACACTAAAAGTAAAGAAAGCATTTAGTCCCATACCTGATGCTAGAGCAAATGGAGCATTAGCGTATACACCCATTAAAATAGTTGTAAGACCCGCTGCTAAACATGTTGCAGTAACCAAAGCTCCTGCAGTACCATCACCCATAGCAATGCTAAGCATGTTAGGGTTTACAGCAATAATGTAGGCCATAGTTAAAAACGTAGTAATACCAGCCATTACTTCTGTTTTTACAGTAGTTTTGTTTTCTGTCAACTTAAAAAACTTGTCCATATAAATCCCCCTTTTTATATTTGATATATATCATTAATATTAGTGTAGTATAAATATATTTACAAAATAAGAAATTAATTACAAATATATCATAACTGGTATGATTTCGATGGTACTATTTTTATCATTTAAATTAACGGGATATTTAAGATGCTCTAAAAAGTCAGCATATTTTTCAGAACTATTTATAAAATCCCATAGTAAATGTGCATTTAAATTAAAGATTTCTCCGTGATTAGTAAGTGGAAATGACTTAAGAGACTGACCAAAAATGGTATTTTTAGAAAAAGGTTTATATAGAGGTCTACCATTAGTTATGTCGACATTATTATAACTAGTATAAATACCTGTATTATCATCTTCCTTTGAGGTTAAGGATGATTCCGTTGGTGAGACATAGCTTGTAACTTGGCCAACTATAGTAACAGGTCTGTTTAGATAGTAATCTGTATCTATAATAGATTTTGTAGTATCTAATGAGATGATTATATTTGTATCAGTATTAAAGTTAGGATTAGCAGAGAATTTTAACTCCTTTTCTTTTAGGATTGTATCTATATTTTTATTTATCCAAGAAATGATTTTGCTATTATCTTCATTATGGGTTATCTGCTGAAATTGCATAAGGTTAAGAGTTTTTTGAAAAAAGTTAAGTATTGGATCAATCTGACTGATAGTAGCAGTAATTTCAACTATATCGCCAGTTTCAAGAGCGTATATGGTGTCAGGTGAAGTAAGCATTTTTATTGCATTATTTTTATTAAGAATATTTTCAAGGTTAATAAAGGCATCAATAGATGCTTTCGTTTCGAAGTCTATTTCACTTTGAGTGTTGCTTTTTAAAAATGTAAGTTTTGCTGTTCCTTGAGTAATTTTTCCACAAGTGAGCTCAGATAAGGGCATGTTAATTTCAATTGTGGTATCTAATCTGGCGATATTTATATCAATTTTACCGAATCTATTTACAGCTATCTGAAATAGATTTTTTATATTATTACTATTAATGTAGTAGGGCATAAATACATTTTTCATATTGGCCTCCAATTTTATTATTAGATAAAATCACAGTATATGTAAATTCTATTATCATATTTATAAATATATTCATTTTAAATTGTTTGAATAATAAGAAATTAAATATTTTTGTTAAAACTTGAAAATGTTTTCATATCATTATTCAGAATATATACAATATTTTTGCAATACATGATATAATATTTCATGGAGGAGGGGATTTTATGAGTCAAATTTTAATTGCACTTGTTTTAGGGGCCATTATTGGTTACTTTGTTAAGCTTAATGATAAGGGAACAAAAATAAATGGTAGACTTCAGCAGATTGGTGTCATATTTTTACTATTTTCCATGGGGGTTTCAATTGGTGCGGATAGCGACATAATAAGAAATTTACCTGTAATAGGTTTAAAAGCCTTTTTATTTGCAGCGGCAACAATAGGCTTCAGTATAGTTATAGTTTATATTTTATCTGAGAAATTCTTAGTAAATAAAGATGAAAACAATGCAGAAAAGATGAAGGAAGAAGTTGAGGAGGGGGGAGTATAATGACTTACGTAATTATAATATCTGTTTTAGTTGGTATTGGGTGTGGTTATTTTGTACTACCACCAGAAATAGTTAGTAGTATGGATCAACTTACATCAGTCTCCTTATTTGTTTTAATCTTCTTAGTGGGAATAGACATCGGTGGTAACAAAAAGATTTTTAAAGATTTAAAGAACTTGGGCCTTAAAGTACTTTTAGTTCCTTTTGGAGGGGTACTTGGAAGTCTTCTTGGAGGATTAATTATAGGAACTATCTTTAGTATGCCAATGAATGAGGGACTAGCTATTGGATCAGGTTTTGGATGGTACAGCCTATCTGGCGCTATGCTGAAAGAACTTGGAGGACCAACACTAGGTGCCATTGCCTTTTTATCTAATGTATTCAGGGAGCTGCTAACAGTTATTTTAATTCCTATCTTGGCAAAGAAATTAAATGGTTACACAGCAATAGCACCAGCCGGAGCAACATCAATGGATACTACACTGCCGCTGATTTCAAAGGCAACAAACTCAGAGATAGCAGTTGTAGCATTTATTAATGGAGTTATTTTAAGTTCTCTTGTATCAATATTAGTTCCATTTTTCTATAACTTATTTTAATCATTAAGAAATCCCGAAAGGGGTTTCTTTTTTATGGTGCGACCAGCATGAATGTAATCTTAGGGGTGAAAGTCCCTAACACCACCTAGTAGTGGTAAGTGTATAGTTTAAGACAAGGGTGTCAACCGTGAGGCTGAATCTGAAGGAAGTCGGCGGCAAAATCCCTGGTCTGACGGACAGAAATCACATATAAGGCAGTGCCTATGGGTAAGGTTGCCATACAAACCAAAGCCCAATAACTACTCGAAAATAAATATTAGAAGTGCTTAGTGAAGCATATGCTTAATGCATGAACAAGATTCACTTAATTAATTGCTGAATCACCGTGTACCGAACGGTATGCACGGTGGTATGAGAGGTCGGTAGATAAAATAATTATCTACCTCCTACTCGATTATAAAGAGGAATGAGGAAAAATTGAGTTTAAAAGTCTATTAGGGCGATTTTATGACAGAAGATGAAATGATGGAAAAATTTTCTTGTTATATGAAAATGTATAAAATATAATGAAATTAGATGAAGTGAGCTAAGAAGATTAAGGATATTATTTAAATGAATTGGATGAATTGGATGAAGTGGATGGCGGAGATAAATAAGGCGAGGGGAGAGGACTATGGATAAGTTATATACAGTTGATGATGTTGCAATGATGACAGAGCTTACAAGCAGAACAATTAGAAATTATTTAAAAGATGGTATTCTAAAGGGTAAAAAGGTTGGTGTTCAATGGAGGTTTACGGAAGAAGACATTAAAGCTTTATTTAAAGACAAAGGTGTTGAGAGGGAAATCTCAGATAATAAGAATAAGTTGGTATTAGAGTTTCTAGATGAGAAGGATAAAGGGGCTAAAAGTATATGTTCAGTAATTGATTATCCTGGACAGGACCAAAATCAAATTGAGCAAATATGTGAGAAGATAATTTGTACAATTAATAATTATAGTGAAAGTGATAGAATAGAATTTTCATATCAATACTTTCAAGATGAAAAATTAGCAAGATTCATTATTATAGGTTCACCAAATCTAGTATTAGAACTAATTACAATTATTAAATAAGGGAGTGTAAATTGTGGAAAGTAATATAATTACTACAAAAACTGCTATATTAGATATAGACAAAAGCTCTGCTAAGCTAATTAATAAGAAGATTACGTATAAAATATGTAAGGATACAGAATTAGAAGGCTTTAAATACAAATATGATTACTTGAAGGATAAAAAGAAGGCACAGTTTATATTCTGCGGAAGTGAGGATAAGGTAGAAGAGTATATTAATATAATAGAAGATTAAAGAACAATAAAAGGTTAAGTAAGGTGCATTTATATGGCTACAAATGATGAGTATGTAAGAGGTTAATAATATAAATATAAATATAATTGTATAATAGAATAAAAAGGAGATGCCAAAGTAAACTTTGACATCTCTCTTATCTTTTATTTAGAAGTATAGTGTGTATGAAGTAAATGATGTGCTTTTTCACTATTTGGGCTTCCAAGAAACTCATCATAAAGCTTTATAATCTCAGGGTTTTCATGAGATTTTCTAATAGCTTTGCTTGAATCCTCTGAGTAAAGAACATTCATTCTTTTTTCAATTAAGTTAAATTGGTCATTTGAGTATGGTTGTCCACCACCGTTTATACAACCACCAGGGCAAGCCATTACTTCGATGAAGTGATACTTCTTAGAAGTCTCATCTATGTTGTCTAGAAGTTGTTTTGCATTTCCTAGGCCGTTTACGATAGCAATATTAATTGTATTACCAGCGATTACTAGTGAAGCTTCTTTAACTCCCTCTAGTCCACGAACTACTTCAAAGTCTAGTTTATCTAAACTTTCCTTAGTTAACCACTCGTAAGATGTACGAAGTGCTGCTTCCATAACTCCACCAGAAGTTCCAAAGATAACTCCAGCACCAGTTGATTCTCCCATAAGTCTATCAAAGTTTTCATCTTCTAAAGTGTTAAAGGAGATACCAGAAGTTTTAATCATCTTAGCAAGCTCTCTTGTGCTAATAACTAAGTCTACATCGTTGTTGAACTCTGGTCTCTTAGCTTCAGATTTTTTAGCTATACAAGGCATTACAGATACAACAACTAACTTATCTAAAGAAACACCTAATTTTTCAGCTAGGTATGTCTTAGCTATAGCGCCCCACATTTGTTGTGGAGATTTACAGCTTGAAGGTAGGTTTAGAAGTTCTCCGTAGTGTTTTTCAATGAAGTTAATCCAACCTGGGCAGCAGCTTGTTATCATAGGAAGGTTTTCACCAGAAGTATATCTATCGATAAACTCTTGTGCTTCCTCCATGATAGTTAAGTCAGCAGCAAAGTCAGTATCATAAACTTTATCAAATCCTAATTCACGAAGTGCAGCTACCATTTTTCCAGTAACTGAACCTTCAGTTATTCCAAACTCTTCACCAAGAGCTGCACGAACAGCAGGAGCAGTTTGAACTATTACATATTTATCTTTGTTTCCAAGAGCATTAAATACATCAAAGGTATTATCCTTCTCCATAAGAGCTCCAGTAGGACATACATTTACGCATTGTCCGCAAAGAGAACAATCACTATTATCTAAATCATCAAAGAATGCTGTACTAAGAATAGTATCAAAACCTCTGTTCATTGGACCTATAGCACTAACTCCTTGAACTCTGCTACAGATAGCTTCACATCTTCTGCAAAGGATACATTTAGCAGTATCTCTAACTAAAGAAGCGTTACCAGTTTCCTGCATAGTTACAGATTTAGCACCTTTGAATCTGATATCAGTTATACCATATTCAGCTGCAAGAGCTTGAAGCTCACATTTTTGGTTCTTTTGACATGTTAAACAGTCATTGCAGTGATTTGATAGTATAAGCTCAATAAGAGTTTTTCTAGAAGAAATAACTCTAGCAGAATTAGTTTTAACATTCATATTTGGAGCTACAGTTGTACAACAAGCAGGAGCTAGGTTTTTTCTTCCTTCAACTTCAACTACACATACTCTGCAAGAACCAGGAGCATTAGTAGTTTTATTATCATGAAGTTTTAAGTGGCAAAGGGTAGGGATATGAACATTCAATTTTTTAGCAGCATCTAAAACAGTAGAACCGCTTTCAACTTGAACTTCTTTGTTATTTATTTTAACTTGAATTAAACTCAATGATTTCACCTCTTTAATATTATTAAATTAGATCGATTGCATCAACAGGACAGCCTGCCTTACAAGCTCCACATTTAATACACTTATTGTAATCTATGTCATGTTTAGTTTTAACTTTTCCAGATATACATCCAACAGGGCATTGTCTTGAACACTTAGTACAACCAATACATCTGTCAGTTATAACAAACTTCATAAGATCCTTACAAACTCCAGCAGGACAAACCTTATCTACTACGTGACTTTCGTATTCACTACGGAAGTACTTAAGAGTACTTAGGATAGGGTTTGGTGAAGTTTGTCCAAGAGCACATAGAGAGGTATCTTTAATTACAGCACTTAAATCCTCAAGAGCATCTAAGTCAGCAAGTGTTCCTTCACCTCTAGAAATTTTCTCAAGAAGTTCTAGAAGACGAGTGTTTCCTATTCTACAAGGAGTACATTTACCGCAAGATTCTTCCTTTGTGAACTCAAGATAGAATTTAGCTATGTCAACCATACAGTTATCTTCGTCCATAACTATCATTCCACCAGATCCCATCATTGAACCAATGGCACTTAATGATTCGAAATCTATTGGAGTATCTAAGAATTGACTTGGGATACATCCACCAGATGGACCTCCAGTTTGAACAGCTTTAAACTCTTTATCATTTTTAATTCCGCCACCAACTTCAAAAAGGATTTCTCTAAGAGTAGTTCCCATTGGAACCTCAACTAAACCAACGTTGTTGATTTTACCAGCTAGGGCAAATACTTTTGTTCCTTTAGAAGTTTTTGTACCTATAGAACTATACCAATCTGCACCATTGTTTATGATAGCAGGAATGTTAGCAAGAGTTTCTACGTTGTTAACACAAGTAGGCTTGTTCCATAGACCAGATTCAGCAGGGAATGGAGGCTTGTTAGTAGGCTCTCCACGGTTACCTTCAATTGAGTGGATAAGAGCAGTTTCTTCACCACATACAAAAGCACCAGCACCATACTTGATTTCTATATCAAAATCAAAACCACTATTTAAGATGTTTTTACCTAAAAGGCCACATTCTCTAGCTTGAGCTATAGCAGTTCTAAGTCTTTGAATAGCAAGAGGGTACTCAGCTCTAATATAGATGTTACCTATAGTTGCGCCTATAGCATAACCAGCTATAGCCATAGCTTCAAGGACACTGTTTGGATCTCCCTCAAGGATTGAACGGTCCATGAAAGCACCTGGGTCACCCTCATCTGCGTTACAGATTATATATTTTTGATCAGCATCATAGCCTTTAGCAAATTGCCACTTCTTACCTGTAGGGAAGCCACCGCCGCCTCTACCGCGAAGACCAGATTCTAACATTATGTTTATTACATCATCTTGGCTATATTCAGTTAAACATTTTCCAAGAGCAAGATAACCTTTTTCAGCAATATATTCTTTAATAATCTCTGGATTAATAACTCCACAGTTTCTTAAAGCTATTCTAAGCTGTTTTTTATAGAAAGTCATTTTGTCTTGAGTTTTAACCTTAGCTTTTATAGTCGGCTCTTCATATAGAAGTCTTTCAACAACTTTGCCACCTACAATATGTTCTTTAACTATTTCTTCAGCATCTTCTGGAGATACTTGAACATAGAAAACGTCATCTGGGGTAACCTTTACAATTGGTCCCTTTTCACAGAAACCAAAGCAACCAGTAATTGAAACATATACTTCATCTTGAAGATTTGCTTTCTTAATTTCCTCTTCAAGATTAGCTTGAATTAAGTCACTTTGAGAAGACTTACATCCAGTACCACCACAGATAAGTATTTCTCTTCTATTATTTTCAAATTTTATTTCATCAGTTGAATTAGCTTTTCTTATATCTAGTAATGAGTTGCATTCCAGATAAATTTTGTTTAACTCTTCAAAGGAATTTATTCTTTTCAAGTTATTTACCTCCTTGATTATTCATATTCTTTTAAAATAGTTTTAACGTCCTCTGTAGTGCAGTGACCGTAAACCTTGTCATTAATTGTAATAACAGGGGCTAGTCCACAAGCACCAACGCATCTTAGAGAACCAAGGGTATATTTCATGTCAGAACTAGTTTCACCGTTTCTAATTCCTAGCTCTTTTTCGAATTCTTTTAGAATATCTCCAGAACCACGAACGAAACAGGCTGTCCCCATACAAACATTGATAACATTTTTACCACGAGGCTCTGTAGTAAAGAATGAATAAAAGGTTACTACTCCATATACTTTTGTTATAGGTAGATTTAATTTCTCAGCAACGAAGCTTTGTACCTCTTTTGGTAGATATCCAAAGATACCTTGGGCTCTATGTAGCACCTCAATAAGAGCTCCTTCTTGGGTTTCCAAAGAATCTATAAAGTCACTTAATTCCTGAAACATTTGGTTTTTTTCTAAGTTACAACACACTTAAGCAATACCTCCTTAATTAAATAATTAAAAATTGAAAATATTAAATGTATTATCAATTATCAATTAATGATAAATATAACATGTTTTCAGAATTTTGTATAGTGCTAGAGAAAAATATGGTAAAGGTACCTTGGGAGTGGTAAAATAAGGATATACCATATATTATGAATGGAGTTGATGATATGAATTACAATGACTTAGCTATAGTAAATGGGAAGATTTATATTGATGGTGATTTTGTAGATGGAAACCTATACATAAGAGATGGCATAATAACGAACATATCTCAGGATATATTAGAGGCAGATAAAGTATACGATGCTAAAGGAAACTATGTATTACCAGGATTCATAGATCCTCACGTACATTTCAATTTAAGGGTTGGTGAAAATAGGGCATCTTCTGATGATTTCCATAATGGTTCAATTGTGGCTGCCCATGGGGGAGTAACCACATATATAGACTTTTTAGCCCCAGTTAAAAATGTGTCAGAGTTACGTAAAGCATATAGTGAAAGGATGAAAGATGCTAGAGGTTCAGTAGTAGATTATGGATTTCATAGTACAATTGCAAATTTCCATGAAGATGAAGAAGTGTTTATTAAGGAAATTAAGAACTTAGGGATGTGCTCCGTTAAATTTTTCACTACCTATAGCTCGTCTAATAGAAGCACTTCACATAATACTATATTAAATTTACTGAATATTTCGAAGAATAAAGGGATACGTCTTCTTTCACATAGCGAAGATGATCATCTTATAAAGGAAGGGAAATTTTCAGTTTCAACCCATGGAGACAACAGACCATCCATAAGTGAGACTGTAGAGGTTCTATATTTAGCTGAACTTACAAGAGAAACTAAAGGCGAAATGTATATAGTTCATGTGAGTTCCGGACAGACTTTACAGAGATTAAAAGATAATTATGGAGATATTTTAAATAAAAACTTTTTTATAGAAAGTTGTCCCCAATATTTTTACCTAACTAAAGATAAGTACAAAGAAAATCATGGATATCTATATACTTTAGCACCACCACTCAGGAGTGAAAATGAAGTGGAATTACTAAAGGAAAATATAGATAAAATAGATACCATTGGAACAGACCATTGTCCATTCACCTCAGAAGAAAAAAATAAAGAAACTCTAGATCTAATACCAATGGGCATAGGAGGAATAGAACACTCCTTTGAGCTAATGTATACCACTTTCGGTAATAAGATAATAGATAAATTCACTAAGAATCCAGCCAAACTCCACGGACTATATCCCCGTAAAGGTACCCTTGCTATAGGAACTGATGGGGATGTAGTGATCTTTGACCCAAATGATGAACATGAAATAGAAGAATCTCACAGTAATTGTGACTATGATTTATATAAGGGAACTAAGGTTAAGGGTAGAATAAAGGCTACTATTTCTAGAGGAAGATTTATTGTTAGGGATGGAGAGCTCATGTGTAATGACGGCGGGAGATATATTAAGCGTAGTTTGCAAGATTAGGTTTTGCAATAACTAAAAGTGACTAATTAATCAGTAGCTAAATAGTTTAATAAAAGTAGTAAATAAAAATTTGCAAATTAAAAGTGGTAAGCGAAATTAGTAAATAAAAAGAGGAGGTAAAAAAATAAATGGATTACAAAGTAATAGGTACATCAGTTCCAAGACTTGATGCTGTGGCTAAGGTAACTGGTAGGGCAAAGTATGCTGATGATTATTTTGAGAGAGAGATGCTGGTTGGAAAGGTTCTGAGAAGTCCTTATGCCCACGCTAATATAAAGAGTATTGATACATCTAAGGCTAAGGCTTTAGAGGGTGTTGAGGCTGTTATCACAAGTAAGGATTTACCTAATATTAAGTTTGCTACGGCTGGGCATCCTTGGACTTTTGATGTAGCACATAGGGATGTTGAGGACAGGCTAATTATTACTGATAAGGTTAGATTTTGGGGAGAACCTGTGGCAGCTGTAGTGGCAGTGGATGAGATAACTGCTAATAGAGCTTTAAAACTTATAGATGTAGAATATGAAGTTTTACCCTTTGTACTTGACCAACAGGAAGCTATAGAAGATGGCGCTCCAGTGATTCATGAAGAAAGACCTAATAATATAATCAGTTCTTTTGGTAATGGAGTAGGGGATATAGAAAAGGAACTTGAGGGAGCTAACAGGGTATTTAGTGGAGAATTTATCACAAGTACCGTTCAGCACTGCCATATAGAGAATCATAGTGCCTATGCCTATACTGAGCCAGATGGAAGAATGACTATTGTTACTTCAACTCAGATTCCTCATATTGTGAGAAGAATTGTAGGGCAAGCATTAGGATTACCTTGGGGGAAAATTAGAGTTATAAAACCTTATATTGGTGGAGGTTTTGGAAATAAGCAGGATGTTGTTATAGAGCAATTAACTGCGGCTATGTCTCTAGAGGTACAAGGTAGACCCGTTAGATATGCATTAACAAGGGAAGAGGTATTTGTTGATACAAGAGTTCGTCATGCCATGAAATTTAACTTTAATACTGGAGTTTCTAAAGATGGCAAGCTACTTGGAATTGATATAAAAAATCTTGTTAATAATGGTGCCTATGCCTCCCATGGACATTCAGTAACTATGAGCTGTGGAAGTAAATTTAGGCCGTTATACGATTTTAATGCTATAAAATATGCACCAAAAACAATCTATACCAACATACCAGTAGCAGGAGCTATGAGGGGTTATGGTGTACCACAGATTTGTTTTGCCCTTGAAAGTCATCTTGATGATATTGCAAAGGAATTAAAGATGGACCCTGTAGAGTTTAGAGTGAAAAATCTTATTAAGCAGGACCATGTAGATCCGTCTTCTCAAAATATAGTTCGTTCATTTGGACTTCCCCAGTGTATAGAAAAGGGAAAAGAGTTAATTAAGTGGGATGAAAAGAGAAAGCTTTATGCAAACCAAAGTGAAGATTTAAGACGAGGAGTTGGAATGGCTTGCTTTAGCTATTTTTCAGGAACTCACCCAGTGGCTTTAGAGACTGCTGGAGCTAGAATTGTTATGAATCAAGATGGTTCGGTTCAGCTTCAAATTGGAGCAACTGAAATAGGACAGGGTAGTGATACTGCTTTTGCACAGATGACAGCAGAAGTTTTAGGAATACCTATGGACATGGTTCATGTTATTTCAGTTCAAGATACAGACATTACGCCTTTTGATACCGGGTCTTATGCTTCAAGACAAACCTTTGTAACAGGAGCTGCAGTTAAAAAGGCAGCAGTAGATGTTAAAAATAAGGTGTTAGAATTTGCAGCAAGGAAGACTGGATTAGCTACAGAGGAACTGGATATTGAAGATTGCAACATAGTTGAGCCAAGAAGGGGTGCAGTTGCATGCCCACTTGAACAGATTGCCATGGAATCCTATTACGATAGAATTTATTGCTGTCCAATCACCAGTGACACTTCAGTAAATATGAGAGCTAATGCCATTGCTTATGGAGTAACTTTTACAGAAGTTGAAGTAGATATGAGGACGGGTAAAATAAATGTGGTTGAAATATATAATGTTCATGATTCAGGTACAATAATCAATCCAATGCTTGCAGAAGGACAGGTTCATGGAGGAGTAAGTATGTCTCTTGGTTATGCACTATCTGAACAGATGATTTTTGATAAGAAAACAGGGAAAACCCTTAATGATAATCTTCTTGACTATAAGCTTCAAACAATAATGGACACACCTGAAATAGGCTCAGCCTTTGTTGAAGTTCCAGATGGAGCAGGAAGTTTTGGACAAAAATCCTTAGGTGAGAATACAACTTTATCACCAGCACCAGCTATAAGGAATGCCGTTCTTCATGCTACAGGAGTGGCATTTAACGAACTTCCAATGAATCCACAAAGGGTATTTGAAAAGTTTAAAGAAGAGGGATTAATTTAGAAAGGAGGTGAATTTAGTGAGGAGAATATCCCCACTAAAACTTATATGTTTGATATAAAGAATATAATTGAGCCAGAAACCCTTGAAGAAGCTGTAAAGCTAAAGGGAGAAAATAAAGAATTAAAAATCATAGCTGGTGGTACTGATGTCCTTATAAAGCTACGTCATGGTTCATGGGATGGCGTAGAGTTATTGAGTTTAAAAAAGGTAAAAGAGCTGGATTTTATAAGGGAAGACGAAGATGGCTTTATTGAAATTGGAGCTACAACTTGCTTTTCAAAGGTGTTTAGAAGTCCTATAGTTCAAGAGCATCTTAGATCACTTGGACAAGGTGCTGTTTCCGTGGGGGGACCACAGATTAGAAATATGGCTACTATAGGGGGAAATGTATGTAATGGAGCTGTTTCAGCAGATAGTGCACCAAGTCTATTTGCATTTAACGGGCAGGTGAAGTTACAGAGTAGTAGAGGACAGAGAATAGTGCCAATCACTGAATTTTATAAAGGGCCAGGCAGAGTTTTCATTGAAGAAGATGAAATTCTAGTAAGTTTATTAATTGATAAGGAATATTATGAAGGAACCAAAAGTGAATATATAAAATATAGCAATAGAAAGGCTATGGATATAGCAATGCTTGGGATATGCACCGTTGCAAGGATAGAAGATGGCATATTCAAAGATGTAAGAATTGCTTTAGGGGTAGCAGCACCAACACCTATTAGATGTGAAGAAGCAGAGATTTATGCTGTAGGAAAAGCAGCCACTGAGGAGAATATTAAAGCCATTGGAGAATTAGCAGTAAATTCAGCTAAAGCAAGAGATTCATGGAGAGCATCCAAGGCTTATAGAGAGCATCTTATTGAGGAGCTCACAGTACGAGCTTTAAGAAAAATAGTTGAAGAAAGTGGTGTTAGCAATGAATGAAGAAATGTTGAAAAAAATAAATCTAAAGGTCAATGGAAAAAGCTATAGAATAGAGATAGATATTAGAGAATCACTTTTAGATGTTCTTCGAAACAGACTTAAGTTAACTGGAGTTAAACATGGCTGTGGAGTAGGAGAATGTGGAGCATGTACAGTTCTTGTAGATGGAACTCCAATAGATTCCTGCATTTACATGGCAGTATGGGCAGACAATAAAGATATCCTAACCGTAGAGGGGGTAGCAGAAGGAAATAATCTTTCAAAGGTTCAACAAGCCTTTGTAGATGAAGGAGCAATCCAATGTGGTTTTTGCACTCCAGGACTAGTTTTAACAACTACGTCCTTAGTAAACAGCGGTGAAAAATACACTGATGAAGAAATAAAAAGAGAGATATCAGGTCATTTATGTAGATGCACAGGGTATCAGAAGATATTTAATGCTACTAAGAAATCACTTTCTGGGAATGAAGAATGTAGCTGTGAATGTGGAAATCATGATAATTTGGATGGGGAAATTTAGAATTAAGAATGTAGAATTATGGAGGGGCTTTCGCAAAATGCATAAATGCCCTACAAAAATGAATAATAGCTTTAGCT
>DALZNT010000038.1:0-28176 GCA_032005505.1 Clostridium sp.
TACACTTTTTAGTTTGAAAGACGTATAGATAATTTAAATAGATCTTCATCAAATTCCTTTGGTATAGCTAGAGCTTCTTTAATATCCATATCAATAATTTGATTATTTTTTATTCCTATTACTCTTGCACTCTTACCTTCTAATAAAACTTCAACGGCCTTATTACCCATTCTTGAGGCCAATATTCTATCAAAAGCACTTGGACTTCCACCTCTTTGAATATATCCTAAAACTGTAGCTCTAGTTTCTATACTAGTTACTTCTTCTATTCTTTTTGCCAGCTTTTGCGCTCCGCCAACACCTTCTGCCAAAATTATTATGTTATGAAGTTTACCATTTCTCTTACCATTAAATATATTTTCACAAATATCTTCCACAGTGAATGGTTTTTCAGGAACTACTACATATTCAGCTCCTCCAGCAATACCAGAATAAATTGCTAAATCTCCGCAGTTTCTTCCCATAACTTCAATTACGCTAACTCTTTCATGAGAACTTGAGGTATCCCTGATTTTGTTGATTGCATCAAGCGCTGTATTTAAAGCCGTATCAAAACCAACAGTGTAATCAGTATATGCTAAGTCATTATCTATAGTTCCTGGTAGTCCTATAGTTGGAACTCCTAAATCACTTAATAAATCAGCTCCATGGAAGGAACCATCTCCACCAATTACTACTATTCCATCTATTTTTAAAACTTTAATTACATTGAGTGCCTTCTGTCTGCCCTCTGAAGTTTTGAATTCTTCGCTTCTTGCAGTTCTTAATATAGTTCCACCTCTTTGGATAATATCTGAAACGGAATGCCTATCCATCTCATAAATTTCTCCACTGATAAGGCCATTATATCCTCTATGAACTCCATAAACCTTAAGTCCTCTTTCTATTCCTGTTCTTACAACTGCTCTAATAGCTGCATTCATAGCTGGTGAATCTCCACCACTTGTTAGTACTGCAATTCTCTTCATATTATTACCCCCTAGGATTTTTATAGTATATCATCTCTAGTTTTTAACATGTCCACTAATCTTGCCCTCAAATCATTTATATGACCTAATATAGTATAGCACATATCAATTTTAATATTTTGAATTATCATTTGCAACATAATATATAGAAAATTCACAAGCAAGTAACATGAGTTAAAATGTTTAATGATTAAAATTATTTTTTAGTTTTTCTTAAGGTTTATCTATTATTATTTTGCCCAAATTTATTTTTAAAATAGATAAATATGAACCTTCTTCTACGAAATTACTTACCAATATTACCTTTATTCTATCGCATTTTTATTCATAAAACTACTAATTAATTCAAAAATTTTAAAAAGTCCAATAATTGAACATAAAAAAACATTTTCGAACATTATATCCGAAAATGTTTTTAAATCATAAACTAAAACAAACTAATATAAACTAAATTTACTCCTTATCTTTTAACTAATGGAAAAGCTATTACATCTCTAATAGATATAGAATTGGTTAGAAACATCATCATTCTATCTATTCCAATTCCTAAACCTCCAGTTGGTGGCATTGCAACATCAATAGCTACTGCAAACTCTTCATCCATTGGACTTGCTGTTTCAAGTCCTGCCCTTAGCTTTTCAGCTTGTTCATGGAGAAGTATTCTCTGTCTCAATGGATTATTAAGCTCTGAATATGCATTTCCAAGCTCTACTCCAAAAGCGTAAGGCTCAAATCTTTCTATAAGCTCATCATTTTCCCTATGAACCTTACAAAGTGGAGATGAGTCTAAGGGAAAGTCTATTACAAAGGTCGGCTCTATTAATTTGTTCTCACAATAAGCTTCAAATAAAGTAAGAATAATATTCCCCTTGCTAGCCTCCTCCATTTCAAATCCTTCTTTTTTCTCCGCTTCCAGTAATTCATTCTCATTAACTAAAGTAATAATTTCATTTTTAGTTAATCGCTCTACATCTATCCCTGTATCCTTATGGACTAAGTTACACATGGTTTCTCTTTTCCAAGGAGCCTTAAAATCAATTTCAACTCCATCGTAAACAGCCTTTGTAGTGCCCTTAACTTTTAAGAAAACTTCTTCATACATCTCTTCCATAAGCTTCATCATATCATTGTAATCAGCATAAGCCATATAGCACTCAAATAGCGTAAATTCTGGATAATGAGTTCTATCAATTCCTTCATTTCTAAAAGAACGTCCCATGCTAAACACTCTATCAATTCCACCAACTATTAATCTTTTCAAGTATAATTCAGGAGACACATTCATAAACACCTCACTATCAAGTGCATTTACTCTTGTGATAAATGGTTTCGCTTCTCCACCACCATATTTAGTATCAAGAATCGGAGTTTCCATCTCCATGAAACCTCGAGAACACATAAACTCTCTTATGGCATACATCGCTCTGGAACGATTCATGAATCTCTCTCTTACCTCTTGATTCATTATCATATCTAAAGACCTATGTCTCTGTCTTAAATCTGCATCTTGAATACCATGATATTTCTCTGGAAGAGCTCTTATGGATTTTGATAACATAGTAATATTTAAAGCCTTAACTGTTATCTCATTAGTTTTTGTTCTAAATACTGTGCCTTCCACTCCAATAATGTCTCCAGTGTCAAGAAGCTTTATTACCTCATAAGCTTCCTCCCCAATTTCACTCTTACTTATATATATTTGTATATTTCCACCTTGGTCACTTAAATTTAAAAATGCTACTTTACCCATTCTTCTAAATAACATTATTCTTCCCGCTAAAATAAATCTTTTTTCTGGGTCAATGCTTTCAAAATTATCTAATATATAATTTGAAGTTGTATTTGGATTAAATGTATATGGATATGGGTTAATCCCTCTTTTTAAAATTTCATTTAATTTTTTAATTCTCTCCACATTAAACTCATTGGCATCCTGCATTATTGGTTGTAAATTCTCTAATTCTACATAATTATCGTACATTATTGGTACCACCTTCCACGTTGATTTTAGTTGTTAAATCTTATTTTTTTATGCTTCTCTCATCACTTTTCGAAACTCCACCTCATATTCATTCAGTGGAGTAAGTTCTACTAACCAAATCATAGATTTGGAGTATCACTTAAATAAAAAAAAACTCTCACCTCCCAAGACTAAGTCTTGGGGACGAGAGTTACTAAGTTCAACTTCGTGGTACCACCCCAGTTTATCAACATGTCACCATATTGACCTTTTCAAGTACGGCTTCTAATAAAAACTTCTTTTATGCAAGAAGTTACTCTACACCTGAATTAAAATTTTATTTCAATTCACAGTATTAATTAAAAGATTATACCCTAGCTCTTTAACGGGAGCACCCGTTACACCATCTGCCTAAAGGTTCAGTGTACAACTCCGAGGCTTTTTTCACCAAAATACTTTTTGCTTTCTCTCACCAGTAAAAGCTCTCTGTAAAAAAATTTAGATTGACTACTCTTCTCTTCATAGTTTTATTAAACCTATTTTACTATTTATTTTTTAAATTTTCAATAATATTATTTATATTTTTAATTTTTTACCTGATTTGATGTTAAAATAGCTAAAAAAATAAGCACTAGAAGTAACTTTTACCTCTAGCACCTAATTTACTATTTGTATCTATTCCTCAACAACCTTAACATTTTCATCTCCAAAAAGCTTTCTTAGAGTTGATGTAGTTTCATAATCATTACGAAGCCAGCTACTTTTATTTATAAGATATTTTTTTCTTGTATTTGATACAAAGAAGTATACTGGAGTGTTGCCAAAATCATCTTTGAAATTTTCATAAATTTGCTTCATGGCACTGTTACGCCTATTATCATCATCAACACGTATATAAATCTTATCCTGCCTTGAATTAACAAGGGGAGTTATCTTTTCGCATAGAATCTTTGGCTGTGACTCATCCTCTAAAGCTATTCTTCCTTCAATAGTTACAATCTCATCTTCCTCTACAAACTCTCTGTATGAGCCATAGGTTTTAGGGAAGATTACTACTTCAATGGTTCCCCATAAATCCTCTAGCGTCGCAAAGGCCATAGCTTGATTATTTCTTGTAATCTTCTTAGATACGCTTGTTAAAAGTCCACCTAAAATAACTTTCTGCCTATCTTTCACCTTTAGCACATTAGTAGCTATAGATTCATCTGTGGTATTCTCTTCAAGAGTATCTGCAACCACTAAATCAGAAATTTTATGGGTAGTAGCCTGCTTTAAAGTTTTCTCATAGTCATCAAGTGGATGTCCAGATAAATATATACCGGTCATCTCTTTTTCCATTCCTAAAAGATACTTTTTATTAAACTCCTGTATTTCTGGATATACGATTTGGAAGCTAGTATCTTCCTCTTCTTCAGCTCCTCCAAAGAGACTTATCTGCCCTGGTACATTTCTCTTACGCTCATTATTTATTCCATCAAGAAGCTTTTCATAAATAGCTATAAGCTTAGAACGATATATTCCTAGTTCATCGAAAGCCCCAACTTTTATAAGACTTTCTACTGCTCTCTTATTTACTGATGCAGTATCAATCTTGGTACAAAAATCTACAAAGCTCTTAAATCTACCTTTTTCATCTCTTCTCTCTACTATAGACTCAATGACATTTACTCCAACATTCTTAATAGCAGAAAGTCCAAATCTTATTGTATTTTCCTTAACGGTAAATTTTGTATAGCTTTCATTTATATCCGGAGGTAGTACCTTAATTCCAATTTCCTCTGCAAATCTAATATAGTAAGCAACCTTTTCATTGTTACCCATTATACTATTTAACATTGCAGCTATAAACTCTGCTGGATAATAGTGCATTAAATATGCAGTTTGATATCCGACTACGGCATAGGCCGCAGCATGACTCTTGTTGAAGGCATAGGAAGCAAAATCCATCATCTGATCAAATATTCTATTTGCAGCCTGCTCTGTAATTCCATTTCTCATACAACCTGGAACCAGCACCTTACCTTCTTCATCTACAATTCCGTGAACAAAGTTCTTTCTTTCTTCTTCCATGACCTTATGCTTCTTCTTAGACATGGCACGTCTAACAAGGTCACTTCTACCTAAGGAATATCCTCCTAGATCTCTAACGATTTGCATTACTTGCTCCTGATAAACCATTACCCCGTAAGTAACATCAAGTATTCCCTCTAGCTGAGGTGTTACATACTGAACTTTTTCAGGATTTCTTTTACCTTCTATATATTTAGGAATTTCCGCCATTGGACCTGGTCTGTAAAGACTGATTCCCGCGATAATATCCTCAAGACAGTCAGGTTTTAGGTCCTTCATGAAGGAGGTCATTCCTGCTGATTCAAGCTGGAATACACCAACAGTTTTCCCTTCTCCAATCATGTGATAAACCTTTTGATCCTCGAAATCTATATGATCAATATCTATCTTTATCCCTCGGTTTTCCCAAATGTTTTTAATAGCTTCATCCATTACTGTAAGAGTTCTTAGACCTAAGAAGTCCATCTTTAGAAGTCCAAGCTCCTCCAGAGTACCCATTGTAAATTGAGTAACTATCATTTCATCATTTCTCTGAAGTGGAACATATTCAACCAGTGGATGTGATGCAATAACAACCCCTGCCGCGTGAGTTGAAGAGTGTCTTGGAAGACCTTCTAAATCTCTTGCAACGTCTATAAGTTCCCTTACTCTCTCATCTACATCATAGAGTTCCTGAAGTTCTGTATTCATCTCTAAAGCTTTATCTATGGTGATATTCAGCACTGCTGGAATCATCTTAGATATCTTATCCACCTCTGAATATGTATAATTCATAGCTCTTCCAACGTCTCTTATACACGCTCTTGGTGCCATAGTTCCAAATGTAATTATCTGAGAAACGTTATTTTTTCCATATTTCTCAACAACGTAATCTATGACCCTTTGACGTCCCTCATAACAGAAGTCTGAATCGATATCGGGCATACTTACCCTCTCTGGATTAAGAAAACGCTCAAATATCAAGCTATATTTAATAGGGTCAATCTTAGTTATTCCTAATGTATATGCAACAATAGCGCCCGCCGCAGAACCCCTTCCAGGACCTGTTGGAATTCCATTATCAACAGCATACTTTATAAAGTCCCATACAATTAAGAAGTAATCAACATAGCCCATTTGCTTTATTATATTAAGCTCATAATCTAGTCTGTCGCAAAGTTCTTTAGCTTCATCATTATTTTCACGAAGCTTTTTAATCTCAGCTTCATTAAAATCACTTAGTCCTGCGAATACATGATATCTTTCAATTAATCCTTTATAACAAGTTTCTCTCAAATATTCGAAGGGATCTACTCCCTCTGGTAGTGGAAACTTTGGTAATTTAGATTCATGGAATCTATAATCAAAGTTACACTTTTCAGCTATCTTGACTGTATTCTCCATGGCCTCTGGAATATATGAAAATACTTCATACATCTCCTCAGCTGATTTAAGATAGAACTGATCTGAAGGATATCTCATTCTAGTTTTATCTTCTACAGTCTTCGCTGTTTGAATACAAAGTAAAATATCATGGGATTTATTATCCTCTTCCTTTATGTAGTGAATATCATTTGTACATATAAGAGGTATTTCACATTCCTTAGATAATTCAATAAGCATTTCATTTACTTGAAGTTGCTGATTAATGCCATGATACTGTAATTCTAAGTAATAATCCTCTCCGAATATTTCCTTATACTTCATAGCAATCTCAACCGCTTTTTCTCTATTACCTCTTAAAAGATTCTTTTGAACCTCTCCTCCAAGACACGCACTGCAAGCTATTAGTCCCTCACAGTGCTCTTTTATAAAATCAAAATCTACCCTTGGTTTATAGTAAAAACCTTCGATGGAAGCTGAAGAAACTATCTTCATTAAGTTTCCATATCCAACCTCATCTTTTACTAATAAAACCAAGTGATAGGTGTCATTATCCTTTTGAGGTTCCTTAATATACATGGACTTTCCAGCTACATATACCTCACAGCCTATAATTGGTTTAATTCCATTCTCTACAGCCTGCTTATAAAACTCAACTGCCCCATACATAGTACCATGGTCTGTGATTGCAATAGCCTTCATGCCTAACTCTTTAGTTCTTTCTATGAGTTTTGATATTTTTCCTGAACCGTCCAAAAGGCTATATTCCGTATGCACATGCAGATGTACAAAATCCTTCATATTCTCACCTCCTAGCAATTATTCGAACTCTTCCTTCTAATCTATTTTTCATCCGTCTTTGTTAATGTTCCTTGAACAATCAATCTCTCTGATCCATCAAATGTACATGTAACGAGAGTGATTATAGGCTCTTCACTTTCCTCTAAGATATAGGTATCCTGTGGCTGAACTACAAAACTATTAGTAACATTATAAGTATAGACAACACCATCTAGTGTAGTCACTTTAATTTCATCGCCTTCATTTAGTTTGTCAATCTTCAAAAAAAATTCACCAGTATCAAAGTTTCTATGTCCAGCTAGTGCAAAATTCCCACTATCTCCTGGCAATTCTGTATCTGTAAAATGACCTACTGCATATCTGATTATATTATCATCAGTTCCCTCGGCAACTACTACCTTCAGATTAATCTTAGGTATTTCTAATAAAGCTATAGGATTAACCATGGAAATATAGTCATAAGTGTGATCAACATCATCAACATCATCAACATCATCAACATCATCAACATCATCAACATCATCGACATTTACTGGCTCCTCTTCGCCTTCATTCTCAATTATATTTTGGTCACTTTCATATAAGGTATTAAACTTATCCATGAGCTTATCCTGCATAATTTTCGTCTCAACTTTACCCTTAAAAGCCATAAACAATAATACAAGTCCAATTACGATTAAAGCAATACTAATAATGTTTCTAATCTTGTTTTTCACCCCGAACACCCCACTTTTTTAATGAATAATTATAATGAAAGCTCCACAGGAGTTTTTTCATCCTATATAATTCCAAAGAAATTCCGCATAATTTCAACCAGCATTCTACATCCTAAATTAAACCTAACTGTTTCTTAAAACTTTCGCTGATAGTAAAGCTTTTGCCATCATTTCTTTATTTTGATTGTACATGGTAACTTCAACTTTCGAATTATATCTACTTCTATCTATAACTTCAGCATACACATCTATAAGTCTCTCAATTTGAACTGGCTTTGTAAAATATGATGTGAAGTTATCTATAGCCACGTTTGTAGTTCCATTTTGTCTTAGCGCCATAGTTCCCATAGTTGATAACAACATATTAAGAGCGTTCCATGATGCTGTTCCTATAGAATCTAGCATTTCTGGTACTATTTCTCCCCAGAAGTGAACGCCATTTTTGTTTGATTCAAATTCAAAATTCTTTAAAATTAAATCATCCATAGTTTCACCTACGTGAGGCTGTCTCACTACTATTTGAAGGGCTTTGATAACATCTTCCCTAGTAATTACACCTACAAGCTTCTTCTTATGAACTACAGGACAAATTTTAATTCCTTCCCAAGCCATAACATGGGCAGCATATGCTACCGTACTTTTAGGTGTTAGCACTATGGGATCTTTAGCCATAATACTTCCAACATTCTCATCATCATCATTATGTCTTATATGGGTTAAACTAACGACACCAACAACTTTCCCCTCTTCATCAACCACTGGATATCTTTCATGACCTGTATCCTCAGATAATTTCCTTATTGTTTTAGCCTTGTCCAAAGCCTTCACATACCATGGGCTTCTCTCCATAACATCTTCTACTAAAACAATTTCCTTCTTAACGTTATTTTCGTAAATAGCTTTATTTATCATACTTGCTACGGTAAAGGTATCATAGGTACAAGATATTACTGGAAGTTTATTTTTATCTGCAAGAGTTTTTATCTCCTCACTACAGTCACAGCCTCCCGTTATAAGAACTGCACATTCATTTTCAAGAGCCATCTTCTGTGCTGTCTCTCTATTACCGACTATAAGTAGTGCTCCAGGACTTATATACCTAATCATAGTATCCAGTTCCATAGCTCCTATTACAAACTTTTCAAGAAAATTATCTTCTCCATCCTTACCACCAAGAAGAGTACCATCTACAATATTTACTATTTCCTTAAAGGAAATTCTATCAATATTTTTCTTCTCAAGCTTCTCTACTCTAACTGTTCCTACCCTAGGTACTGTATTTACAATTCCTATAGATTCACATTCTTTTATTGCTCTATAGGCTGTTCCCTCACTAACACCAAGTCTACTTCCAATACCTCTAACTGAAATTTTAGTACCAATTTCTAAGGATAGGATGTGTTTAATTATCTCTTCATGCTTAGACATAATTATCGTCCTTCCTTTCTCAGCTCATCAGCGATTTTTTCAATTCTTCTCAATCTATGATTTATCCCTGATTTACCAACTGGAGGATTAAGCATAGCCCCTAATTCCTTTAAAGATTCGTCAGGGAATGATAATCTCAGCCTTGCTACCTCCTTTAGATTCTTAGGTAATCTATCAAGTCCAATTTCACTTTGAATAAGATTTATACTTTCTACCTGTCTTACAGCTGCATTAACAGTCTTACTAAGATTAGCAGTCTCACAGTTAACTATTCTGTTTACGTTGTTTCTCATTTCCTTCATGATTCTAATATTCTCAAGTTCAAGAAGGGCATTATGAGCTCCAATTATATTAAGAAGATCTACTATTTGTTCGCCTTCCTTTATATATATTACGAAGCTATTTTTTCTTTGTATAACTTTAGAATTCAATTTATAGCTATTAATTAACTTACTAAGCTCTATTGCATAATCCTGATCATGAGTTACAAACTCCAAATGATAAGTCTTCTCTGGATTACTTATGCTTCCACCACCTAAAAATGCACCTCTTATATAGGATCTTTTACAGTCTTCATCCTTGATCACATCTTCTGGAAGTCCATAATTAATGTTAAAATAATCATCCTTTTCTATTATTCCTAAATTCTCAAGAAGCCCTCTAACATCTGCATCCTCTGGAATTAAAACCATATATATATTGTTCTTCTTAAGTGAATTACTTCTCTTTACTAATAGTTTACTATGAATATCAAAATAATCTTTCAGTACTCTAAAAATCCATCTTGCAATAGCCGGGTTTTCCGTTACAATTTTAAAAGTAACAGACCTATTAAATCCAAAACCTAAGGTTCCACTGGCCTTCATTATTGCTGATAATTGTGCAGCTGCTTCATCTTTTGATATTTCACTAGTTCTACATACTTCATTCTTAACCTTTAGTGAAAATGACATTCTTCTACTCCCTATCCTTCTTATCTTTTTTCATTTCATGGGCCAATTCCATATATTCTTCAATTCTCTTATTGCCCTTCTTCATACCCTTGCTAACTATAGTTTTCATTAAAATTTTAGCTAGTTTATCCTCATCATGTCTTATACGCTCTCTCTTTATTTTTAACATATCACACTCTATATATTTAGTTCTTATGCTACTATCAACCTTTTGTTCTCGCTTTACAAGAATAGCACCCTGTTGAAGATATCTCTCCTTTATATGTTCCTCTTCTTTAGCATCCCCCTCATTTACAATAGTATAATCTAGGCTGATTCCTTCACAATGATGAACTATTGCTCTTATATGGTCCTCAACACTGTAATTATCACTTTCACCTGGTTGAGTCATAACATTTGCTACATAAATTTTCAAGGCCTCTGTCTTTAATAAAGCCTCTTTTACATCCTTAACCATAAGGTTAGGAATTATACTTGTGTACACACTCCCTGGACCTAGAATAACTGCATCTGCATCAAGAATTGCCTCAATAGCTTCTTGAATTCCCTTTGCTTCTTCTGGCTCAATAAATACGCTTTCAATAGGAGAATTTTGCTTCAAGCTCTCCTTTGGTATTGAGGATTCACCCTTAACAATATTCCCATTTTCAAGCTTTGCACAAAGTTCTACATTATCAAGAGTAACTGGTAAAACCTGTCCCGTTACTGCAAGAACTTCACTAGTCTTTTTTACTGCTTCTAGGAAATTATCCGAAATTCCATTCATAGCAGCCAAAAACAAATTACCGAAGTTTTGATTTTCTAAGGCTCCATCTTTAAATCTGTATCTAAATAATTGCTCCATTAACGGCTCAGTATCTGCTAAAGATATTATACAGTTACGAATATCTCCTGGAGGCAACATTCCCAAATCTTGTCTTAGCACTCCTGATCCTCCACCATCATCAGCCACTGTAACAATAGCTGTAATATTGAAGGTATACTTTTTAAGTCCGCTGAGCATATTTGAAAGTCCAGTTCCACCGCCTATAACCACTATTTGGGGTCCCTTAATAAGTAAATTCTTTCTTTGAATTTTCTCATCACGACTTTTATCCTCTCTAGAAAAATCCAACTCTTCTAATCTAATTATGGCCATAACTTTTTTAGTATATTGATTTAAACCCAAAATTGTTATTATTACTCCTAGTAATAGAATGGTGCCTAAAAATGCTATTTCTTTACCGCCATAATTTTCACCTCTAAAAAACTCAATCATAGCGTAGGAAATAAAAAATACTCCTATAAGCACTTGGAATATCCAGCGCTTAACTCCTATTCCAGGGGTTGCCCACTCACTCAACTTCATCGTTTTCCAGCACCTCGATTTACATCTTCATTTACATCTCTGTGGTCAATGGTAACATTATGTCCTAGGTGATTTAAAACCTCATAGGTTCTATTTGCTATTGCTACAGACCTATGTCTTCCACCTGTACATCCGATAGCCACGATAAGCTGACGCTTTCCTTCATTTTTATAGCTTGGAATTAAAAATTTAAGCATATCAGTAAACTTCTCTAAAAACTCCTTAGTCTCTGTTTTAGATAATACATAATCTCTTACTGGTTTATCATTACCTGAAAAAGGCTTAAGTTCTGTAATATAGTATGGATTTGGAATAAATCTTACATCCATAACCAAGTCCGCATCAAGAGGAATTCCATACTTAAAACCAAAGGACATTACATTTATTAAAAGCGGAGTGTCAATTTGATGTTCATCTCCGTAAGCTTTAATTATCTCTTCATTTAACTCCTTATTAGTAAGCTTTGAAGTATTAATTATTCTATCGGCTTTCTCTCTTATTGCTTTAAGCTTCTTCTTCTCAATGCTTATTCCATTAATAATTCTTCCATCTGGTGCAAGGGGATGCTTTCTTCTTGTTTCCTTATATCTCTTAACTAAAGTTTCATCTGTAGCCTCAAGATATAAAACCTCATAAATATAGCCTTCCTTATTTAATGTAGTTAAGCCACCTAACAAATCATCAAAGAAAGTTCTCCCTCTAATATCAGCCACGATAGCTATTTTATCAATCTTTCCTTCTGTCTTATAACACACTTCTGCGAATTTTGTTATAAGTGTTGGAGGTAAGTTATCTACACAATAAAATCCTAAATCTTCAAGACTTCTAATAGCTTGAGTCTTACCTGCTCCTGACATTCCCGTAACTACTAAAAATTTCACTCAAACACACCCTTCCCTAAACGTACTTCATAAGTTGTATATTTTATTCCTATAAGTTCTTTATATATTTTTAATCTTTAAATTCAAACCACATGCTTATGAGTATACCTCTCTTATTATACAATAATTATAACATATAATCATTTGGAAATTTGCTCAGATAGCTTGGAATTTACTCCATTTATTCCATGACAATGCACTATTTAAGCTTTGACTATATTTTCGCCATTAATTAAGGAGCCCATTGTGCATAGGCTCCTTAATATAACAAATATTATAAATATATCATTTATCTATTTACTACTAATTTATCTTCTACACGCTCCATTAATTTTCCAAATCCCGGAAGTGCATTTACAATAGTTTCATAACCAACGCAATATGCGATTCTAATATAACCTGGACATGCAAAAGATGTACCTGGAACAATTAATATGTTATATTCCTTCGCCATATTACAGAACTTAACATCATCCTCAATTGGTGATTTAATAAATAAATAAAAAGCTCCTTCAGGTTTTATACACTCGTATCCAAGGTCTGTTAGTCCGTTATAAAGTAATTTTCTATTCCTATCGTAGAAATCAACATTTGTCTCAACATCTACACACTTTCCAATAACACGTTGAAATAATGATGGTGCATTTACGAAACCTAAAATACGATTAGCTACATTTGCAGCTGCGACAACGTTTTCAAAATCACTAGCTGTGTTCGGAATAACTAAATATCCTATTCTCTCTCCTGGCAGTGAAAGTGACTTACTATAAGAATATCCTACAATAGTATTATCATAATACTTAGGAAGATATGGTACATACGCTCCATCATAAGCCAACTCTCTATACGGTTCATCTGAAATTAAATAAATATCAGTTCCAAATTCTTCTTGCTTTACTTTTAATATGTTCGCAATGGCAATTATTGTTTCCTCAGAATATATAACGCCTGTAGGATTGTTAGGTGAATTAATAATAATAGCCTTAGTCTTAGGAGTAATTTTACCTTCAAACTCTTTTAGATTTGGCTGAAAATTATCACAATTTGGAGTAACAACAACTAAAGTTCCATCATAATTAGCTGTATAACTTCTATACTCACCGAAATATGGAGCAAAAGCAATAACTTCATCTCCTGGATTTAAAAGTGTTTTAAAGATAACATTTAACCCACCAGCTGCCCCAACTGTCATTAATATATTTTTCTCTTCAAAATTTGTACCATGCTTTCTGTTAATTGACTCTGCAATCGCCAATCGAACATCCTCATAACCAGAGTTATTCATATATCCGTGAACCATAGTATTAGACTCATTATTTAGAATTTCCAAAACTGCTTCCTTCACCTCTATTGGTGCCTGTAAGTTTGGATTTCCTAAACTAAAGTCATAAACATTCTCTGGTCCATAGATAGCACTAAGTCTTTTTCCCTCTTCAAACATAGCTCTAATCAATGAACTGTTCTGTACATAGCCAACCATCTTATTCGAAATCATATCCCTATCCCCCTATTTTTATATTAATGAATAAAACATAATGAATAATGAATAATTTTGGACAAAACTCCAAATGGAGTTTTCATAAAGAAATTTCTTTTGGAAATTCCCATAGGAATTTCATCCTTAATTATTCATTATTCATCATTAGTTATTCATTATTCACTTAAAGAATATCTTCACCTATTACCCTAACTTCTGTATGAAGCTCTACACCAGATGTTTTAAATACTTCATCTTGGATATGTTTGATTAGACTTAAAATATCTAAAGCTGTTGCATTCTCTTTATTTATTACGAATCCAGAGTGTTTTTCTGATACTTGTGCTCCGCCAATACCGGCACCCTTTAGACCTGCATCTTGAATTAACTTTCCTGCAAAGTAGCCTTCTGGTCTTTTAAATGTACTTCCTGCTGAAGGATACTCTAACGGCTGTTTAGTTTTTCTTTGAACTGCTAATTCATTCATTCTTGTTTTAATTTCATCTTTATTTCCTGGTGTAAGCTTACTTCTAGTTTCTAGAACAATATATCCATATTTTAATATGGCACTTGTTCTATATCCTAATTCTAGCTCATCATTCGTTAATTCTCTAATATTATTTTCATTATCTATTACTAAAACTTTCTCAAGAACCTGAGACATCTCTCCACCATAAGCTCCAGCATTCATAGCAACAGCTCCACCGATGTAACCTGGTATTCCTGATGCAAACTCTAAACCCGTTAAACTATTTTCTAGTGCAGCTTTTGCCACAAGACTAAGAATAGCACCACATTGAGCAGTTACTATTCCATCTTCCACAGTAATTTTGTTTAAACGGTCTACCTTTATGACTACGCCTCTTACTCCGCCATCTCTAACAATAAGGTTTGAACCATTTCCTATTAGATAATACTCTACATTATTCGCCTTACATGCCGATATTACCTCTTTTATCATATTATAATTAGATGGATATACTAATAAATCAGCTGGTCCACCCACCTTAAATGTAGTATGCTTATTCATTGGTTCATTTAACTTTATATTTTCACTGCCTACAACTTCTTCGATACTTCTTATAAAACTATCATTCAACTTCATTATATTCCCCTTGCTCATTATTAATATTTAAGTATAGAAAGCTTCGACACCCTTCTAATATAATCTTCCGTATATCTTCGCAAATTTGAAGCCTCTCTACCTTTATATGAATATCTCTTAGCTTTTGTTAATCACTTTATCAATTATTTTTTTTAAAGTAATCAAGCACACTTTCGCTGGATGATTTATCCATTGATGGTGTTGAGACTAATTCCTCATAGGTAGCTTTTCTTATATTATCGATGCTTCCAAATTTCTTTAAAAGCTCTCTTCTTCTTCTTTCTCCAACCTTAGGTATTTCATCTAAAATCGAATAGAGAGTACGTTTATCTCTAAGAGTTCTGTGATATGTAATCGCAAATCGGTGTACTTCATCTTGAATCCTTGTAATAAGGAGCATTGATTTAGATGATGATCTTAAAAGGATCTCATCATTATTATAAATCAAACCTCTTGTTCTATGGTTATCATCTTTAACCATTCCGCATACAGGAATATTAATATTTAGCTCCCTTAACACTTCTAGAGCTACATTAATTTGTCCTCGTCCACCATCCATCATAATTAAATCAGGAAATATAGAGAACTTCCCTGCAGAAAAATTCATCTCCTCATTACTAATCTTTTCAACTTCTTTCAATCCATGAGTAAATCTTCTTGTCAGAATTTCTCTCATAGATCCATAGTCATCTGCTCCCTCTATAGTATTTATCTTAAATCTTCTGTAGTCACTATTTTTAGCAACACCATCTTGAAATACCACCATAGATCCAACAGAGTCCATTCCCATTAAATTCGATATATCATAAGCTTCAATTCTACTTGGCGCTTCCTCCAAGTTTAAAGCTTCTTGAAGTTCAGTGAGAGCTACTTCATTAAGCTCTCTATCCACCTTATGCTTTAACTTAAACATTTCAAGAGCATGACTAGCATTCTTCTCTACCATGTCTAAGGTCTTTCTCTTCTCACCCTTTTGAGGAATCTTTATAGTTACCTTGTGTTCCTTTTTTAATGAAAGCCATTGTTCTAAAATCTCTACATCACTGCAGTGGCTTACATAAATAGTTTTTGGTATAAAGGCGGTGCCTCCATAAAAGTTTTTTATAAACTCCTCCAAAACATAACTCGGTTCTTCTGACCCAGTATTATCGAGAATAAAATGCTCTCTACCAATGATTTTTCCATCTCTAAGGAAAAATATTTGTATACAGCTATCTATTTCATCCTGAGAAATCCCTATAAAATCTTCATTCTCAAAGTTATTACTAATTATCTTCTGTTTCTCATTGATCTTTTCAATGGCAATTAGCTTATCTCTTAACGATGCTGCTTTTTCAAAATCTAAATTTTCAGCAGCCTCTTCCATTTCAGCTTTAAGTCTATTAGTAATTTTAGTGTCCTTACCTGTGAGTAAGTCTATCACGTCACTTATAATCTTACCATACTCCTCTTTAGATATTAACCCATCACAAGGTCCTTTGCAAAGGTTTATATGATAATTTAGGCAAGTTCTTGTTCTAGGTCCACCTTCTTTTATACTTTTCCTACAGGTTCGCAGTGGAAACACCTTTTTTATCAGTTCATTTATGGCATAAACTGCACTTCCATCAGTATATGGACCAAAGTATCTTGAAGCATCATTTCCGTAGTTTCTTGTCACAATGACCCTAGGAAACTCTTCATTTGTTATTTTAATAAAAGGATAGTATTTATCATCCTTGAGAAGGATATTGTATTTAGGACTATACTTTTTAATGAGATTACACTCTAAAATTAGGGCTTCCATCTCAGAGTCAGTAACAATATATTCAAACTCACTTATGTGAGATACCATGGCTCTAACCTTCTCGGTATGATTCTTTGAACTTTGAAAATATTGTCTAACTCTATTTTTTAAACTTTTAGCCTTTCCTACATATATCACTTCTCTTAAAGAATTTCTCATCAAATATACACCAGGACTATCTGGAAGATTTTTAAGCTGATATTCAAAGTCAAACATAAAGCAACCTCCTCCAAAAGTTCTATTTATTAAGGAAACTCCTTCTCAAAAACAGTCAAAGGAGTAAGTTCACATTAACCAAATCACAGATTTGGATGTTCACTTAAGGAAACTCCTTCTCATATTCTTTCAAAGGAGTAAGTTCGTGTAAACTAAATCATAGATTTGGACACTCACTTAAAGAATGTGTTTACTAACTCTCCTGCCATTCCACTTGCATTAAATTTATCATTTCCACCTTCTTCTACAACTATAGCAAAGGCTATCTCTGGATTATCATATCCCGCAAAACCTATAAACCAAGAATGCGGTATCTTATCTCCAGTATCTGTATCAGCAGTTCCAGTTTTCCCTGAAACTTGAACTCCCCATAGACTTGCTGCAGTCCCTGTACCTTCGTTTACTACTGCCTTCATATATTCCTTTAAAATTTGAGCATTCTCCGGTGTAGTTACAGTTGTAGCTGTTTCTGGCTTATATTCCTTAACTACCTTACCTTGAGAGTCTACAATATTTTTCACTATATTAGGCTCCATCATTACACCATCATTAGCTATAGCACTTGCCACTAATGCCATTTGTATAGGACTAGCTAATACCCCACTTTGACCTATACCACTTTGTGCAATGTTTCCAACTTCCTCGCTTCCGTATTTAGGGAATATACTATCATCAATAGTAATTGTTCTAGATGGAATCTCTTTGTTAAAGAAAAACTTCTCTGCTGTTGCTTTTAGCTTTTCATTTCCAAGCTCCATTGCCAGTGTACCAAATACTACGTTACTAGACCTTAAAAAGGCCGTTCTTAGATTTATATTTCCCATTACTGTTCCCTTATAATTTTCCAGAGAATCTATATCATTAAAATAAATTCTACCTTCATCATTAAATACCCTATCTCTTATTCCATCAATATTTTCAAGGGCACTTAAAGCAGTTACAACCTTAAATGTTGAACCCGGTGGATACAATCCTGATACCGCTCTATTTAAGAATGGAGTATTTTCATCCTGTGATAAAGTTGAAAAGTCTTCTTGGATCGAGTTCGGATCAAAACTTGGCTTAGATACCATAGCTAAAACTTCACCAGTAGATGGATCTAATGCTACTATTGAACCTTTTCTGCTCCCTAATAAATCATAAGCCTTTTTTTGCAAATCTGAATCCAAGGTTGTCACAACATGATTTCCTACTTCACTGCCATCGTCCTTTGAAAATATATCCTTGATAGAGTTAATTGTTTGTCCTGAAAGCTCCTTATCAAACTTTTTCTCTATACCGCTTGCCCCATAAACTACATCATTATATCCAACTACATGTGAGAATGCTTCTCCGCCAACATACTGTCTAGTTTGAGAAAACTCACTTGTCTTTTCACCTGTAGTAAGTGGATTCATATCTCTATCATAAATCGTTCCTCTTAGAACTCTGCTATTTTCAGCCTGTGTTCTTTTATTGTAAGCACTATCTATAGCCTCTTCACTTTTAAATAAATAGTAATAGCTCATATATGATATTAAAGCTATAAATAGTGCTAAAAATACTATCATTACGTTTTTTATATTTTTCTGCAAATTATTCATAGCTGTTACTCTCCTCTGATATCTTCTGAATTATTCCTAGTGCAAAGTAACTTATAAGCATAGAACTACCTCCATAACTTACAAAGGGAAGAGTTATCCCTGTTAGCGGAATTGCTCCTGTTACACCGCCTATAATTACTAAGGTTTGGGCTACTAGCATAGTACTATAGCCTACTACTAGAAGTCTTGAAAATCTATCCTTAGTGTATAATGCCGCTCTCATGCATCTATAGAATAATAAGAAGTTGAAAATTATTATAGCAAAGCCAGTTAAAAGTCCAAGTTCCTCACAAATTGCTGAGAAAATGAAGTCTGACTCAACTACTGGTATATAATTAGGGAATCCATTTCCAAGACCTACTCCAAAAAGCCCTCCACTAGAAATTGCTATCAGTGATTGAACTAACTGAAGACCTTGGTCATATCCATACTCCCATGGATTTTTCCATATCATAACCCTTACTTGTACATGATAAAATAGGAAGTATCCTATAGTTCCTCCAACTGCAAATAGAAGCAGAGCTATTATTACATATTTTTTCTTTGAAGTAGCGATATACAACATGGCCAGTGCTATTGCAAAGAAAATTAAAGCTGAACCCAAATCCGTTTGAGCTAACATAAATAAAAGTGATACTCCAACTACAAGAGCTGGCTCTATTAAACTTACATATGTATAATTCTTTTTACTTTTAAGTCCAATCTTACTTCCAATTTTTATCCAAAGCTCAGATGGATTTTCATAGTCTTTTAAAGCTGATGCCAAATAAGCAACTAAGGCTATCTTTCCAAACTCCGAGGGCTGGAATCCAAAACCTGCAATATTTACCCAGTTCTTGGCTCCACCTTGCTCCTTACCTAGTAAAGTTCCCATTGACATAAAAATCAATGTTACTACTAAGTAGAAATATTTATATTTACTAAACCTCTTTAAATCAGGCACAATTACAACAATTAAAATAAATCCAATCATACCTAGAGCAAAGAAAAGAATTTGCTTAACTGCCAAGTAGCTGGTTACTCCCTCCGTAATAAAGGTTCCTCCCTGTAAAGGCAAATCTAATCTATATATCATAGCAATTCCTACAACTGCTAAAATATTTGCAAATAGTAATAAGAACTTATCTCCATCGGGATAAAATCTTCTTATTATAAAGTGTGCATAAGACATTAATCCACATATTATCGCTCCAATTATTACAGCACTCTTATTAATGGTTGGAGTTAGTATCGCAACATTAAAGAACAATGTCATTACAAGTAAATATGTTAGCCTAAGTACACGCTTTTCTTCCTTTATAATGTTCATATTTCTCCTACCACCTCTATATCAATTTAAAAATAGCAGTTCCAACCTTTATTACATCTCCCGGTCTCAATGTAACTCTATTTTCAATATTTATGTCATTTACCTTAGTTCCATTAGTACTTCCTAAATCCTCAATAACGTAATCAGTATTCCTTTTAAATATCTTTATATGATGTGAGGATACATACTTGTCATCTAAAACTACAGTATTGTCACTCTTTCTACCCATAGTTATAACATCTGCTATAGGTAGTAGTCCACCATTCTTTAAATTAGTATTTTCACCAGCAGTTAGTACCTCAAGGCCCATAGTTGCCTTTTTTACTTTATTACTTCTCCTGCTAGGTGACTTAGTATCTGTATACATTATTTTTAATGCATAAAATATTATAAAGTAGATTACTACAATTACACCTACTTTTAGTCCAAATTTTAAAATCTCCATAGAAAAACTCCTTTAAATATATATAACATAACTAGCATCAATTAAATTTTGATGCTAGTTATAAATAATTATATCATTTTTTTAAGATACTGTCCTGTATATGATTTAGAACACTCCATTATCTCTTTTGGATTTCCTGTAACTAAAATAGTTCCACCTTTATCTCCACCCTCAGGTCCTAAATCTATAATATAATCTGAACACTTAATTACATCTAAATTATGCTCAATAACAATAACAGTATTTCCTCCATCTACAAGCCTTTGAAGTATCTTTATAAGTTTACTTACATCATCAATATGAAGTCCTGTAGTTGGCTCATCAAGAATGTATAGTGTCTTTCCTGTGCTTCTCTTCGATAATTCATAAGCAAGCTTTATTCTCTGTGCTTCTCCACCTGATAAGGTGGTAGATGGCTGACCAAGTTTGATATAAGAAAGACCTACATCCATTAATGTTTGTAGCTTATTGCTGATACGTGGTATATTTTCAAAGAACTTAAGCCCTTCCTCCACTGTCATATTAAGTACATCATCGATGCTCTTTCCTTTATATTTTACCTCTAAAGTTTCTCTATTATATCTTTTCCCTTTACAAACTTCACACTCTACATATACATCTGATAAAAATTGCATCTCTATTTTTATGATTCCATCTCCACGGCAAGCTTCACAACGCCCACCCTTTACGTTAAAGCTGAAACGTCCTTGCTTATAGCCTCTGCTTTTAGCTTCTGGAATCATTGAAAAAATTTCTCTAATTAAATCAAATACACCAGTGTATGTAGCTGGATTACTTCTTGGAGTTCTTCCTATTGGGCTTTGGTCAATGTTAATAATCTTATCAATTTGTTCTGCTCCTAGGATAGCATCATGCTTTCCTGGAAGCTTTTTAGATCTATTAACTACTCTATTTAATCCCTTATATAAAACTTGATTAATCAGTGTACTTTTACCTGACCCTGAAACCCCTGTTATTGTTGTAAATAATCCAAGAGGGAAGGTTGCTGTAACATTCTTAAGATTATTTTCTTTAGCCCCCTTAACAGTTATAACTCTATCCTTATCCATAACTCTATATTCTTTAGGTATCTCAATTAATTTTTTTCCACTTAGATACTGTCCCGTTATAGAATCTTTGCACTTCATAACTTGTTTTACAGTACCAGCTGCAACAATTTGTCCTCCATGTTCACCAGCTCCTGGACCAATGTCAACAAGATAATCTGATGCTCTCATAGTATCCTCATCATGTTCAACTACTACTAAAGTGTTTCCTAAATCTCTAAGATGTTGGAGAGTTTTTATAAGCTTATCATTATCCCTTTGATGAAGCCCTATACTAGGCTCATCTAATATGTATAGAACTCCCATTAAGCTAGACCCAATCTGAGTTGCTAATCTAATTCTCTGAGCTTCTCCCCCTGATAGAGTCCCTGCCGCTCTACTTAAATTTAAGTAGTTAAGTCCAACATTCATTAAGAAGTTTAATCTGCTTTTTACTTCCTTTACAACTTGAGCTGCAACAATTTCATCCTTTTTAGATAAAACAACCTGTTCTATAAAATTCAATTCCTCGTTTATAGACATATTACAAAACTCGCTGATGTTTATTCCACCAACAGTAACTGAAAGAGCTTCTTTAGATAATCTTCTTCCCTTACATTTTGGACATGGATTATCGCTCATATACTCTTCAATTTCTCTCCTAATATAATCAGAGTTACTTTCCATATATCGTCTCTTCAAGTTATTTACTACACCTTCATAAGCATACTGATATGTGGATTCCCTAAACTCTTTAACATACTTAATTTCAAGCTTTTCTCCATCGGTTCCATATAAAACTGAATATAAATTTTCCTTAGAAAGTTCATTTATTGGAGTCTCTAAGGTAAATCCGCCTTTTTCAGCTAATGCCTCTAGAATTGCTCTAGTCCAAGAATCATCCTTTAGGCTTCCTTCACCCATAGTTACAATAGCTCCCTGTAAAATTGATTTACTTTTATCAGGTATAACTAATTCCTCATCAATCTCCATAAGTGTACCTAATCCATCACACTTATCACACTTTCCAAAAGGAGAGTTGAATGAAAACATTCTAGGCTCAATTTCTCCGATACTAATTCCACAATCAATACAAGAAAACTTCTCACTTAAAAGAATATCTTCTCCATCAATTACATTTAAAATCGCAAGTCCTTCTCCTAGTTTTAAAGCTGACTCTAAAGAATCTGTTAATCTTGAATTTACGCCTTCTTTTATAACTATTCTATCGATTACTATCTCAATAGTATGCTTTTTGTTTTTTTCTAATTTAATTTCTTCATCTTCTAAGTCTACCAATTCTCCATCAATTCTTGCTCTAACATATCCATTCTTCTTAATACTTTCAAGAATCTTTACATGCTCTCCTTTTTTTCCTGTAACTATAGGCGCTAAAACCTGTACCTTAGTTCGCTCTGATAAAGCCATTGCCTGATCTACCATCTGGTCAACAGTCTGCTGTGTTATTTCTTTTCCACACTTAGGACAGTGAGGAACGCCTATCTTAGCATAAAGTAATCTTAGGTAGTCATAAATCTCCGTAACAGTTCCAACAGTAGAACGTGGATTTCTACTAGTAGTCTTTTGATCTATGGATATAGCCGGCGATAAGCCTTCAATATATTCAACATCTGGTTTATTCATTTGACCTAAAAATTGTCTTGCATAAGCTGAAAGAGATTCAACATATCTTCTCTGTCCTTCTGCATATAGTGTATCAAAAGCTAAGGATGATTTTCCTGACCCTGAAAGTCCCGTAAAAACAACAAACTTATCTCTAGGTATTTCTAAATCAACATTTTTAAGATTGTGCACCTTTGCACCTTTTATAAAAATACTATTTCTCATGAGCTCTCCTTTTCTTATAATCCAAAATCTCTTTTCATACGCTGTATTTCGTCTCTAAGCTGTGCTGCCCTCTCAAACTGTAAGTCCTTAGCAGCAGCCTTCATTTCTTTTTCCATCTTAGCAATATGTTTTGCTAATTCCTTCTTATCTAATAATATATCTAAAGACGGTTCATTACCATAGCTTGCTGTATCTTCTGCCACAGTAGAGATTTCAAGGACATCTCTTATTTCTTTAATTATAGTCTGAGGCGTCATTCCATGATCCTCATTATATTCCATTTGAATTTTTCTTCTTCTATTAGTCTCATTTATAGTTTTTTCCATGGAGTTAGTTATATTATCTGCATACATTATAACCTTACTCTCAGAATTTCTTGCTGCTCTTCCTACTGTTTGTATAAGTGAAGTTTCACTTCTTAGGAAACCTTCCTTATCCGCATCTAAAATAGCTACTAACGCTACTTCTGGAATATCTAATCCCTCTCTTAGAAGGTTAATTCCTACTAACACATCTTGTTCACCAGTACGAAGTTCTCTGATAATCTTCATTCTTTCCATGGTATCTATATCCGAGTGAAGATATGTAGCCTTAACTCCCAATTCTTTAAAATACTTAGTTAGATCCTCTGCCATTTTCTTAGTAAGAGTTGTAACCAAGGTTCTAAATCCAGCCTCTGTTGTCTTCATAATTTCAGCATATAAATCATCTACCTGACCTTTTATTGGCTTAATCACAATTTTCGGGTCTAAAAGTCCTGTTGGTCTTATGATTTGTTCCGCGATATTCTCTGAATATTCTTTTTCATAAGCCGCCGGAGTTGCACTAACAAATATAACTTGATTTAGTTTTTCCTCAAATTCATCAAACTGCAATGGTCTATTATCAAAAGCTGATGGAAGTCTAAATCCATATTCAACTAAGGAATTCTTTCTAGATCTATCTCCACCATACATAGCTTTTATCTGTGGAAGTGTAACGTGACTCTCATCCACAAAAAATAAAAAATCCTGTGGAAAATAATCAATTAAAGTTTGAGGTGGAGTTCCTTTTGCTCTGCCGTCTAAAATTCTGGAATAGTTCTCAATACCCGTGCAATATCCAACCTCTCTCATCATCTCTATATCAAAATTAGTTCTCTGTTTTAATCTTTGAGCCTCTAACAGCTTGTCATCCTCTTTTAACTCCTTTAACCTCTCCTCTAGTTCAAACTCAATTTGAGTTATTGACTTCTCTAGGTTTTCTCTAGAAGTTGCAAAGTGAGATGCTGGGAAAATTGATACATGCTTTCTTCCACTAATAATATTGCCAGTAAGAACGTCAAATTCTCTTATTCTATCTATTTCGTCTCCAAAGAATTCTACCTTTATACCTTTATTAGTTGATGCCGCTGGAAATATGTCCAAAACATCTCCTCTAACCCTAAAAGTACCTCTTACAAAGTTAACATCATTTCTTTCATATTGAATATCTACCAGTTGATTAATAACCTTATTTCTATCCTTTGTCATACCTTCTCTTAAAGATACTGTAAGTTTCTTGTACTCCTCTGGATTACCAAGCCCATAAATGCATGACACAGACGCCACTACAATTACATCTCTTCTTTCAATCAAAGCTGATGTTGCTGAGTGACGAAGCTTTTCTATCTCTTCATTAATAGAAGAATCCTTCTCAATATATGTATCAGTTTGAGCCATATAAGCTTCTGGCTGATAATAATCATAGTATGATACAAAGTATTCAACTGCATTATCTGGGAAAAACTCCTTGAACTCTGAGCAGAGTTGCGCTGCTAAGGTCTTGTTATGAGCGAGAACCAATGTAGGCCTCTGAACTCGTTCAATAATATTAGCCATAGTAAAAGTTTTTCCTGAACCAGTAACTCCTAAAAGTGTCTGATATTTTTTATCCTCCAGAATTCCATTCACAAGACTATCAATAGCCTGTGGCTGATCTCCTGTAGGCTTGAATTTTGAATGAATCTTAAATTCGCCCATAGCTACTCCTTATAATTTCAAATTATATTATTCATCTTTATCTTTATCTTTATCTTTATTATTTTTAACCTTATTTACTATATCCGAGAATCTCATACCTTCACTTTTAGCTATCTTAACTTGCTTCGGTACCTCTCTTGGTACTATAACAAATCCAAGTTTTTCATTTCTATCTTTCATCTCGGTAGTAAGAACTTTTATTTCCCCATTTACTCCTCTTACGTACATACTTACGTTGCGAGGTAATTGTTCTAAAAACTTAAAAATAACTTCATCCTTAATAACTTTTTCTTCATTGACAGCTAATATTATATCTCCTGGACATAATCCCATTTCTTTCGCAGTGGAGTTAGGTGCTACATCTAAAACGCATACTCCATCTTCACTACTTACATACTTTGGCTTTCCTTTTAGTTCCAAAGTCTTCTCTATTCTATCTATCACCTCATGAGCAATCGGAATCAAAAGTAGTAAAATCATATCTAGAAACTTATTCATGTTACCAAATCTCGCTAATGATATAACAAATATGCTATATACGCACATTAACAAACCTGATATTATTGGTTTTTTACTCTTACTCATAGTAAATGTAGCTGCCTTATAATTAAGTCCTGAGAATATTGGTAAAGCTCCAATTACCATAGTAGCAAATAGAACTATATTTTCATCATGATTCACTAGGGGCCACCACTGAGGCGTATTTATTGCATTACCAGTCATAAGGTCCGCATTAGAAGCCTGTACCATTAGCAATATAATCATAGGCAGAATCCACTGTCTTGCATAGGCAAAACCACCTATAATTTTCTTATCTCTTCCACTAAATACTGGTATAGCACCTCTCTTCCCATCTAATATTACGAGAAGACCTTCAACAAAGTGCATCACTGCAATTACTATTATTAAATTAGTTATGTCCAAATTCATCACATTTAAACTTGGCTTATTTAAAGCTAATGCTAAAAAATATAGTAATATTGAAATTAATCCTAAAATTGTTCCTGAATAAGAGAATGCCCCCAACTTAGGGTTTATAAAAATCAAACCTACTGAAAGAATAAATATTAAAAATATATTAGAACTTTCATAAAAGCTAACACCTAAGAAAGTAAGTATTATACTAGCTAAAACTCCTCCGAAAATCCCCATAACTATTTGTGAAACAGTAAGCTCAAAGGTTGAAAAACTGTTTTTTCCCATAATTAACTTTTCCATAAGAGTAATCCTTTTATTTTTCATGTAAAATCCAAAGGCCATTAGAATCCAAATCATTGCATAGGATGGTTCTACAATTGCATAAGACACCTGCTGCAAGGTATATTTTAATAATTCCATATTCAGTCTCCTTCTTATATGCAAACACAAAAGTTGCCATAAATACATAAATTAAATTAAGAATTTAGAGTTTAGAATCTAATCCTCCTCAACTAGATTTCCACTCTAAATTCTCATTTATAATAATTCTACTATTAATCTAAACTATTTTCCAATCTTCTCTTTTGCAATTTGTAATGCCTTTGCAAATTGAGGGTCAGTACTTCTTTCATAAGTCATTATAGCTAAATCCTCTGGATATTCAACTACTACGTCTGGCTCTATTCCTATGCCATGAATATTTTGGCCATTTGGAGTGTAGTACTTAGAGATTGTAACCTTAAGCCCAGTTCCATCACTAAATCCATCAATAGCTCTATAGAAGGTAGTTTGAACTAAACCTTTCCCAAAGGTAGTAGTTCCAACAATAGTTCCTAATTTATAATCTTTGATTGCACCAGTAAATATTTCTGAAGCACTTGCACTTCCACTATTAGTTAATATAGTAAGAGGCATCCCTTCAGCTATCCCTCCTGTTGAATTATAATCTTTTCTATTACCGTATTTATCTTCTGTATAAACAATATTTTTACCTTTCTCAATAAATTGAGAAACCATATCTACTGTTTGGTCTAAAAGTCCACCAGGATTTCCTCTTAAATCTAAAATTAAGCTCTTCATTCCAGCATTCTCTAAACTTTCAAGCGCTGCTTCAAAATTCTTAGATGTATTTTCATCAAACATAGTTACTTGTATATATCCTACTTCACTATCTATCATTTCACTTTTTACAGTTACCATCTCTATTTCTTCTCTAACTGCTGTAATATCAAAGTTTCCCTTACTCTCTCTAAACATAGTAAGTTGAACTTCTCCACCTTCTTCGCCCTTCATCATTGAAACTGCACTTTGTAAGTCTGAACCTTTCATAGCAGTTCCATTTACACTTACAATTACATCTCCTGAAATAATTCCTACTTTTTCTGCTGGAGAGTTTTCAAAAACACTTATAACTGTAATCTTATCATCTTTAACTCCAACTTGTATTCCTAGTCCTACATAATTACCTTCAGTCTGAGAATAAAAATCTTTAAACTCTTCGGCATTCATATATGTGGTATATGGATCTCCTACAGCTTCTACCATGCCTGCCGCAGCGCCATCTATAACCTTTGTCATATCATAATCATTTAGATAATATTTATCTAATTTATCTTTTATGTTAAATAACTTCTCAAAGTTTAAAACATTATTGTAGGTATTTCTACTTACTAGTACCTTACCATTAGGCATGGCAAAGGATCCTAAATTGGTCAATAAAAAAGTCGCTGCATTAGTAATTATTAATAGAGCTACAACAATGGTAATCCCTTTCCATCTACTTTTTTTGTTGTTCATACAAACCACCCTCTCAACTTCATAAACTTACTCTTACTTTTCACTTATTATCATAATACTATGTAAATTTAATTTCTATTATTAATAAGTATGTTCAAAGTATTATATTATTAATATCATAGTTTAATATTTTTTAAATAATTATATTTTAAGTTTTAT
>DALZNT010000039.1:0-6971 GCA_032005505.1 Clostridium sp.
ATGAAAAGAAGAATTGATATCGCAATGAGGGCTTATAAAAAATTATAACGTTTCTTTTTACTAAATATAATTACTCACCCATAGGGATAGATTTCGCTAAAAGATTATTATTTCACATGGTTTTCAGGGACTTTTTATATTTAGAACTTACTATAAGTAAGTTTATGGGGTATAATGATAGATATGTTGTGAATGAGTAGGTGGTAAAATATCGAAAACGCAACATATTTTTATTGTATAAGCTATTGTAAAGCAGAAGAATAAGTGAAAAGAAACAGTAATAAGATTTGATTTAAATCTTATAGGAAGATAATTTGAGGAGGATACTTTATGAAAATTTCAAAGCAAGATGCATTGATGTGGTTTGAGTTTTTTTCAATGCTGCCAGAGGAAGAGGAATTAATGATAAAGCAGCAAGAAATTATATACGCTACTTTTGCACAAATTGAGGCAGCCATCAATGATAGAAATAAAAGATTAATGTCAGAAATTAAGGATTTGAAAACTTTAGGAAATAGAACTTATTATGTGGGGAAAGATAACAAATTCCCAATGGGATGTCGTTCATGTCTTATGGGGACAGGACTTAGCGCCATTAGAAAAACTAATAAATGTAATATAGAGTGTAAGTTTTGCTATAATTATGGAGAATTAGATGATCAACCTCCTGTTGGCGAGGGAATGTGGGAAATCGGAGGTACAAAATTCTATGAGGAGGATATTGATTTACTGCTTTCCATTCACCAGAAACCTACTGGGGTTTGCTACGTTTATTTAGAGCCATTCATGGAAATTGAAAAATACTATTCAGTTATAAAGAAATTTAGTGATGCAGGGATTCATCAACACCTATATACAAATGGTCTTTTAGCTACAGAAGAGACATTAAAAGCATTAGGGGAAGCTGGTCTTAATGAGATACGTTTCAACCTTGGTGCATCTAATTGTTCAAATAAGGTTATTGAAAATATAGGAATAGCTAAAAAATATATTAAAAAAGTAGGTATTGAAACTCCTATGACTCCTGAGTTCTTCGAAGAATTTTTCAAGAAGAAGGAAGCAATATTTGCTACAAACCTTGATTTTATAAATTGTGCAGAATTACATTTAAATGATAATAACATAGACAATTATGAGGGAGAAAACATGTATATTTCTAGACATGGATATATTTCTCCTACTTGGAGCAGAGAATTAACTCTGAAATTTATGAAGATAGCTGATGAAGAAAACTGGGATTTAGCAGTTCATGATTGCTCAAATAATACTAAATTTGCTAGAAATTTAAATTTGAGTAGCAAAGAAGGTAAGTGGTTCGGAGCCAGCAATTATGCTTGTGAGTTTTCCAGAACACCATATCAAGCATTCTTACCAATACTTAAGGATGACAACTTCAAGTTTTTAAGTGAAGAAGAATTACCTGACTGTTATAAACCAGGAGAGATGATTTTTTAGTAAGTCTTCTTATTTGGCTCTGTTTTAAACCAAAGTTGATAAGTTAACATAATTAAAGTGGACAATTGAAGTTGTCCACTTTAATTATTTATTTCGCTTAATATTAATATTCTCTATCAAATCTACTCGATAAATTGGAATTTGTAGTGATGATTTTACTTTAACTCTAGCGAATTGCACCATTTTTAAAATTATCATACCATTGCTCAATTTCTTCATTACTGTCAATCTCTAATACTTTGAAAATTTCATAAGCAAATTGAACAGCAGCAGTTTCATTTGCAGTAATAACTTGCTTGTCAACAGCTACCTGTTCATGAATATAAAAGGCTTCTCCCTTATATTCTTTTTGCTGTTTAAATAATTCAAGACTATCTCCTGTATGTTTTACATTATCAAGTAATCCATGCTTACATAGGAACGTAGTTGCACCACAAATAGCCGCTATAGGAATATGCAATTCCATTATATTCTTAATAAACACTCCAATGTTGCTATAATCATTTTCTTCCCATGAAAGACCTCCTGGGAGAATGACCATAGCAATGTTATTCAAATTCTGATAATTATTTATAGTGCAGTCGACAGATGCATTAATACCTCCCATTGATTGCTTCGGAAAATCATCAATTGCAATGGTCTTAACCTTATAGTCTGAAAAAGAATTGATAACTGCAATAGCATAACTTGCTTCCCAATCATTCCATTGTTCTGTCAATACAATTAGTACCTCATTTTTAATATTATTCATTATATCCCCCTAATGTTTTAAATATAAGTTTCAAATTCCTATTTATCTATATGATATCAAAACTATCGTTACTTCACATTATAATACTATTATTTAATAGTTTATATTCTTATTATACATTATATATTATATATGGGTTATAATTCCAGTATTTATGGAATTAAAAACCTTATATAAATATTGTTTGTCGAATCACATACATCTTATTCTAATACTCAAATAAAGGACTTTAAAACAAGAACCGCAATTTACATTTAAATTCAAAATATATACAGTTTATGGATAATTCAGTGTATAATATATACATAAAACTAATTCTAAATTGTGTTATTATTCGATTTAGTTAATATGTACCGAATAGATAAATTGAAATTATATTATTTTATTTATGGAAAGAGGTAGTTAAGTGATTTATAAAGCAAGTAGTAATTTAAAAAAGCAATTATTTTCTATGTTTAAAGACATTGATTGTACAATGGTTCTTTCAGCACTTCAAGGTCATATGGGAGAAGTGTGGGTTGACAATGTTGAGAACCCTACAGTTGCACAAGCTATAGTTGGAATTTTTGTGTTCTATGCTGGAGATTCTAAAGCAAAGGCTGTAGATGAGTTATTGGTTAATTTACCAGACTATACTTTAGTTATTGTTAATAACGATGAGTGGAAAAAACGTATAGAAACTTTTTATAGCTGTGAGGTAGTAAAATTCCAAAGATATTCATTTGAAAAGGATGCAAAATATTTAGATGTTAATAAAATAAAATCCTTTTTATCAAAACTACCAAAGGGATATGAACTAAGAAAAATAGATAGAGAAATAGCAAATCATCCATCTTTTCAACTATTTTCAGAAGACTTCATTCCTCAGTACGGTTCTGTAGATGACTATATTAATAAAAGTGTAGGGTATTGCATTGTCCATGAAGGAGAAGCTGTTTGTGGAGCATCTTCCTATAGTGTATATGATGAGGGAATTGAAATCGAGATTGATACACACCCAGAACATAGACGAAAGGGACTAGCTACAGTTGCAGCATCAGCACTTATTTTAGATTGTCTAGAGCGTGGGAAATATCCTTCTTGGGATGCAGCTAATCTTGAGTCTGTTGATTTAGCTAAAAAGCTTGGATATGTATTCAACGAAGCTTATGATACCTATTATATTGATTATAAAAAGTAGAACTAAAAATTAATTTATTGTTATGAAGAGGACTAATAGTCCTCTTCATATTTTACTATAAAATCAACATTTATCTTAAACGTAGCGTTCGGAAAAGTATCACATATCAACACTCATTTAAAACATAGCCTTCCATTTATTGCTATATTAAGAATTGTTTTTGTTGTGCAATATCCTAAGATGGTCTACTAAATTTTAGCCATAAAAATTACTGCAAATGTTATTAGTGCTAACATAATTAAAGACAATATTCCACCTAGTTTTGAACCGAAATTTTTATTAAACTTATATCCAACAACAACAGATGGTATAAAAAATATTATAGAATAAAACACTGTGTAATGAGTTCCTTGATTGCCATCGGACCATGCTTTTAATCCTATATAATTTAAAATATTATCACCTATACAAATACCATTATTAAAATTAATAATAAATAAAAAACCAACAACAAATAGCAGTATGGAAATTGAACCTATTCCAATTTTTCTTATTCTTATTCTAAACACCTCCCATTTATGTATACATATAACATCATCATAATATAATACCATTGTGTTTTTTTAGTATATATATTACCCCTTAACATTTCAATAGATGGAATATTTTAGAATGTTAAATAAAAATAGATTCTCTTCCATGATAACTACTAATTCTAGTATCTACAAAAGGTACTACACTGTGAATTAGCATTTTTTCTTATAGATAAGCCTAAAATCATCCCTTGGGAGGAGTTTTTTCATTTGGTAAAGTTATTTTTCTGCAAATTCTATAATCTTAAAGTAGTATTTATTTTTCCTTCATGATAGAATTTAATGGTAGATAAGGTGTGTTATGGAAATAGGATTAGATAAAAATATTAAAAGTTACGAAGAGATAGAGGAATAACTCAGGAGCAGTCAGCTGAGTTCAGGGAAGTGCCTATAGGAGGTAAGGATGAAACCTATGGTCAAGCAGTAGAAAGCATATTGAAATCTACAATGCAGCTAGAGCAGGTTAGAAATGAGGATATATCTGAAAAATTAGATAGGATATATAAATAATACATTATGCAAAAGGTGTGGAGGTTGTCAATGGCAATCTCTTAAATGGGAAGTCGCAAGAGGCTTCCCATTTATTTTTTAGCAAGTATTTTCATTTGAAAATACTACAAACCGCAGAGTAGGTAGAAATCGCCAGAGGCAAGCTCTTGCTATTGGTAGAGAATAGGTAGGAAAAAAAGTTGGCATTGATGATTGTAATATTTTGCTATAAAATTAAATTATAGAAAACAGCTGTTACTTCTAAATAAAAAATATGTGAGGCGGGAATATATGAAAAATATAGATAAAGAGCTAATTGGGTGGGCTATCAATAAAATAGAAACAGAATATAATGGAGAGATTAGTCTGCTTCTTGGAATAAAAGGGGCTTGCAAGGTGTTAGAGGATGGCGATGAGATGGCATTTGATTTTTTTATACCAGCTTGTGATCATGGCTATTCCCTTGCAAGAACTTTTATAATTGATGATATGGGATATGATTTGTTTCCAATGTCTTGGAAAAGAGTAGAGGGACTGTCAACATTAAATGAGGGTATTGCATTTTGTCTGGCAGATAGTGAAATATTATATGCAAGAAATGAAGCAGATAAAGAACGTTTTGAGCTATTAAGAAAAACTTTGTTTAATAACTTAAGAAATAAGGAGTTTATTTATATAAAATCGCTAGAAAAAATCAACTCAGCCATGGATATATATAAAACTATGGTCTTTGAAAAGTCTATTGTTAACATTAGAAAGGCTGCAGGAGGAATTATTGAATATCTTAGTGAAGCATTAGCAATAATTAATGGAACTTATCTGAAAAGGGATTATGGATATTACCAAAGAGTAGAACAAATAAAGTCCTTGCAAAAGCTTCCTACTGATTTTCTGAAAAGTTATGAAGAAATCCTTAGGGCTAAAGATAATGAGACTATATTAAAAGCAGTTCATAATTTAATTGGGGAAACAAGAAAGTTTTTCGAGCAGTTTATGCCTGAGAGAAATTTAAAAACCTTCAACTTTGATGAGTTGGCAGGCTGGTACGAAGAAGCCAGATACACCTTCAGACGTATTGAGTATGCATGTGAAAATAATAAGTTTGATCAGTGCTTCCATCTAGGCTGTTATTTACAAATAGAATTTGACATTCTTACTGAAGAAGCAGTATTAGAGAAAATGGATTTAATGGGAAGTTATGATGCTGAAGATTTGTCAGAGTTTGAAAAACGTGCGAAGGACATTGAGCAATACATCCTTGATGAAATAAAAAAACAAGGTATAGCTTTAAGAAAGTATGCTAACCTGGAGGAATTTTTAAAGGAACAAGGTTAGTGATAGGCAGCTTATAAAATAATAAATTAGGAATGGTAGAGTTATGAAATATAGAAATGCTTCAGAGATTTTGCCAGATAAATTGCTGCGGGAAATACAGAAATATACCTCAGGCGAAGCAATATATATTCCTCAAGCTGAGGAAAGACAGAAGTGGGGAGAAGGGTCTGGCGCACGTAGATATTATGAGGAGCGAAATCAAAAGATATGTGAAAAGTATGAGGCTGGTGTCCCTATGGAAGAGTTAGCGGACATTTTTAGTTTATCTATAGAAACCATCAGAAAGATTTTATATCGCAAATAGGAGTAGGAATAATTATAACAAGTACTTGGATTTGACAATACTACCACCAGCAGTGGAATGGTTTATTAGTGAAAAGACTTACTGCATTGCTGTAAGTCTTTTATACATATTGAAAACTGGAAGTCCCATTAAAATTTTTGATTTTATAGCTTTAGCAGTTAATATTTGCTTTTCTTGCCTGACTACATAAATCTTTCGTGTTAAGGGTATAGCTTTTACCATCTTTTAGCAAGTATTTTCATTGGAAAATACTACAACCCTCAGGGGAGGTAGAGATTCCCATTGGCAAGCTCTTGCCAATGGTTATTAGGTTATCTAAAATGGTATGTGAATTTTAAATGGGAAGTCCAATAGTGGGCTTCCTGTTTGTTTTTTAGACTAATAAATATAAGACTTCAGAAGAACTTACAAAATATTACGTCCCCAGGGGTGTTAGAGATTGCCAGAGGCAAGCTCTTGCTAATAAAATTTACATCAATATTAAATGATTAGGAAATAATCTAAGCGACACGGCAGCATCCTCCTATATGACGCCGTGATTTACACGGTATAAGGGTCGTCGTGATTTCTGATAGATAAAAAGAAACGGCGGCTCATTCTAAGCCACCGCAAATAAAATAAACGCGTGAAAAATTGTTTGCTATACGACGGCTTTTTTTCTTTTACCGTCGTGCTGCAAGCAAGTTATTATATCTTCCTAATTACTATGCTTTCTTTTTTGAATATTCAATAATAGAATAACCAAAAGGATAGACACTGCTATACTGCACAATATATATCCAAAGTTCAAATAAGAAATGTTAAATAGATAATGTGCCCTCGAATGTGTAAAGAAATTTACATAGGGTTCATGTGCAGAAATAGTTTTCATAACATCAGTAATGATTAATGGCAATGGAGGCAGCAGAGAACCTATTGAGATTG
>DALZNT010000039.1:6981-27541 GCA_032005505.1 Clostridium sp.
GAGATTGGGAGTGGATATTGAAATAGTAGCTAAAGGAACAGGATTACCTATTGAAAAGGTAACTGAATTATACAGTAAGATAAAAGATGAATAAGATATTGTTGAAATAAGATTTCAATACCCAGGAGTAAGCAAAATTTTAAAGCTTACTCCTTTTATTTTATTCATTTTTAGATAGTTCATTACTTTATATTTAGTGACAGCAGTGACATTGAGGTGACAGCAAAATTTTAAACTGTCACCTTACTTAGACTAGTAATTGCAATAGATGTAGCCTTTTAGTGACAGTGGTGACAGTAATCTTAACTCCATAGATATAGTGTACATAGCCTATCTTATATATTTTTTAGAGATAAGTTTTATATATTATAGGTAAGAGCTTTAAAACACTGTCACTTTTGTCACCAAATCTGGGAAAGGTCAGTGAAATCAAGGGGAGAGGTGGTGGCAGCACTGTGGGGTAACTGTCACCGGTCTGTCACTACTGTCACTAGAATTATCAGAGAGGCAAGACGTATAGAAAGATATTTATATGAAAACTATCATTAGAACTTCTACTGGACAGAGGCAAAAGGCATTGCGGAGCTGTAGCCATAGGCACGACTATAGTGTGTCATGGTTTCATCAGAAAGTGTTAAACTGCGATAGAAGGTGCCGCCTTTGCCACGTCGAACTGTCATTTCAGAAAAAGTAGTGTTAAGATGGGAAGCTAAGCCTTCTCGGAATTCCTTTGCGGTTTTTGCATAGCCATGGTTATTGTCATTACACCAGGCTTTGTAGACATTGAAGATACGGCCAGTGGTACAGTCATCACGGATTTTATCGTCTTTACGCTGCTCCATGCACTCCTCATAGAAGGCTGTGACGGTGTTGTTCTCCAACATATATTTCCTTCGTGAATCAGTAACTATTTTTGGCTCTGTAAAATTATATCCATTTGAAATCACAGATTTAAGTGCGATAATGGCTTTCACTACGATTCCATGCCGTTCAGCATAGAGGGAATCTAATAGGGTCTTATCCTGCTCATGCAATGGAATAACATTTTTGAATTCTACTTGTATTATACGGTTATAAATCCATTCGCCATCATCACCACCAAACTTTGGCAGACGGTTCATGCAGAACCAGAGGAGTCCATTGTAGGTGAATTCAAAGCCGTTCTGACCCTTGAATTCTGAAAATTGGCTGTCACCACCTGTGCATTTCTTGAAGGTTTTTAATTCATCTATGGAAATAAAACTCATATCGGAGCTTCCTGCTAGACGTTTCCCAAAGAGATTGCTTGTACCAAATCTAGCTTCAATTTCACCTATGTCCATGCCTATATAATTCCCTTTGCCAAGGAGGCGCTCAGTGAGACTTTTCAGCTGAGATTTTCCTGTATTACCGGGACCCACCATAAAGAGTGATTTCTTCATGCGCCAGCCTTTGATATTCGATAAACAGGATCCCATGAACTCCAGGAGCAAATGTTCAATTTCACTATGATTTTCTGTGAGTCTATGAAGAAAGCGGTCAAAGGTTGGTGTTGCTGTTAGCTGTTCATTCCAGTCACAAGGTATCTGAATGGTAGATAGAATCTCAGGGGTATGTGGATACAGAGTCATATCGGATAAATGAAGGATACCATTTTGAAAATTTATGATATCTTCATTAGCATTTATTGCATCGTTAGGTACAAAAGCTAGGTCCGTAGTAATTTGGCGGAACACTTCATCTACATCACTCATTTTGAGAATATTTTCATCATAAGAAATAATGTAGTTTTTAATGACACCCTTCATCATTTCATCAGAATGAAGACCATAGCATCCACCTTCATAAACATACCGCAGGACACCGCTTTTAGCATGGTCAAGTACAAAGATATAATGGAGATTTTCACGGATATGCTTTGCAAGCATAGGGCAGTTTACACGCATCTTCTTTGAAATTGGGTCAAAATAGATGTAGGAAGAAGCAGGGTTTACTGAGTAGTGAAACTTTCCATTGCAGAGGTTTATGGCTTTTTCAATGGTGGAGTCTCGGTAATCCTGACGTTCCCATTTTTCTCTATAAAGAGCAGAACCACGAAATAGTTCATCAATTTTTTCAGGATTATCGCCTGTATAGAAAGCCAGTATAGAGCAAAGTGACAGGTCAGCATTTGAATGGGATTCAAAGGCAGTAATATCTCCTTTATCATAGAGTGTTGAGAATTTTGCACCATTCTTTGCTTTTCTAGCTGTGGAGAGAATACTAAAATCATCCATAGGTCCTTTGACAGCTGTCTTACTTTTAGTAAAAAGGGATTTTTTCATATATTGATTTAGAAAGGTGAGTACTTGCTCCGTTCGATTGAGGGCAGGTTTTTGGATAATTACATTTCCAGTGAAGGTGGCATAGCGGTTTGTTATACCACCGATATAGAGCTCCAGGTTGTTGTGTGGATTTTTACAGTAGAATTCCTTTGACAGTCTGCCATTTTCTAATGGTAATTTCAAAAAATCACATTTTCCAATGATGTGAATGCCATTATTACTTGGAGAGGCTTCGGCATAGCAGTCTACAAGGGAGATAATCTCCTGTACTGCTGGATCATTTACATCCTTATTATCAATATCAAGGAAGAAATAACCCTCTGGTATAACAAAGCCAACACCCTGAAATTCATGACTATCTACAGCAGCCTTTGCTTCTAGATATGTTACCCAGGATTTTTTATATTTTTCACTGGTACCAGTCTGTGCACCATTTATAGCATAAGGGACTTTGGTTTTCTTCCCATCTTTTGTTGTTTTATATTTCCAACAAAGCCACAGATTTTCTTCTTTTAAAGACTCCATCAGCTTCACCTCCTTGGAGAATTATTAGAAATTTATTTGGTTGTATGAATATCTCACTAAATGTTAGTGAGGATAAAATTATATTTTTCATAAAAATCACTCCTATTGTGAGAATATATACATATTATATAACTATAAGTGAGAATATACAATAGAAAACTCGCAAATAACTTCAAAAATGTTAAAAATAGTAAAAATAAATTAACATAATTTTCAAGAAGCTATTGATTAAACTCACATATAGTGATAAAATTAAAGTATGAGGTGATTAAAGTGTTTTCGGATAGAATAAAAGAACTAAGGAAAGAAAAAGTTTTGACTCAAGTTGAGCTTGCACAAATACTTGGCGTATCAAAAGGAACTGTTGCCATGTGGGAAACAGGAAAGCGCAGACCAAGTTTTGAAGCCCTTGAGGCAATGTCAGAGTTATTTGATAAACGTATGGACTATATATTGGGGTACTCTGAAGATGGATACTCAACAAACATGACGGAAGAGGATATTGATCAGATTGGCAGATGGAAAATGGAAAATGACTATTATGAAACCATGAAGAGATACCTAAGATTAGACAGCTATGGCAAAATAGCGGTAGAACAGCTGATTATAGCAGAAATGCAGCGATGCGTAGCGCAGAAAAGTGATGTATCAATAGAAGATGTTGAATTAACTATTCGTTTAAAAGACAATACTTTGGAAGGTGGGGAAAGCATGAAAGAAGAAGGGCATATTACTAGAGGGTTAAAGGTTTTAGGGGAAAGCTATACTACACAAACAATTGATATGGAAAATTGTATTTATAAGGATTTAGGTAATGGAATTGATTTTGAGATTTCATATAGTCATTATATGGGGTACAGAATATATGTCTGGCTAGGCAGGCGAATAATTGTTGAGAATACTGAAATAGTTAAGCTGAATGATCTGAAGGAGACTATGGATGCTTTAGAGTTGAAGTATAAAGATATCGATGCTGAGGAATTTGAAAAAGAAGTGGTTGAGAAATTCTGGGGTAAATCTTCAAGAGCAAGTACTTCAGAAGGCTAAGTAAATAAAAAGTATTACAATAGATGAAAAGAATATCAATACTACGTTGATAGCTAGTGAAAAAACCTCACTTAGATGTGTTGCGGAGAATCGTATCACAAATAAGTGAGGTTTTTATTATAAGTATAAATAGATTTTAGTTAAAAATTGACATGGAAATTAAAAAGATATATAATGAAGATAGAAATAGGTAATATATTACCTATTAGAATTAGGAGAACGAACATATGAAGACACCAACAAAATCAGAATTACAAAAGTATATATTTGGAGAAATGTTTTTAATATCTAATAAGTTGCAAACAATAGGGGACGAATTTATAGGAGAAATAACTACAAAGCAATGGTTTTTAATAGTTGTTATAGGTGAGTTTTTTAAAGATAATGATCCAAGTCTTAGTGAAGTGGCTCAGAAAATGGGAACATCAAGACAAAATGTTAAGCAATTAGCATTAAAACTAGAGAAAAAAGGGTTTATAGACATAAATAGAGATAAAAGTGATAGTAGAATTTTAAGATTAAGAATAACAGACAGTTGTAAGCAGTTTTGGGTTGATAGGTATTCAAAGGATGAGGAGTTCATACAATTTATTTTTAATGGAATGGAAGTCGAAGAACTATTTCAATTACTTACTAGTTTAAATAAATTTTATGAAAATATACTTTCATTTAAAATTGAAGACTAAAAAGGGGAGAGAATTTATGAGAAGTTTAATTTTATTTGGGTCAAAATATGGGACGTCAGAAACTTGTGCAAAGAAGTTAAAGGGGTATATGCACGGTGAAGTAGATTTAGTTAATGTGAAAAATAGTGCAGATATTTTATTGGACAATTATGATAAAGTCATTATTGGTAGCTCTGTTTATATGGGGATTATTAATAAAGAAATAAAAAAATTTATAAAAGATAATCAGTCAGAATTAATGAGTAAGAAATTGGGGTTATTTATATGCTGTATGTCTGAAGGTGAAAAAATAAATGAACAATTTGCACAAAATTTATCCAAAGAAATTTTAGATTCAGCAATGATAAAAGAAAATTTTGGTGGAGAATTTAAGTTTTCTAAGATGAATTTTTTTGAGAGGAAAATAATTAAGATGATCGCTAAAAAAGGCCCAAGCTTAGAAGTTGTTGATGGCAAAACTGATATTAACAAAATTAATGAAGATGCAATTAGCAGATTTGCTAATAAAATTGGGTAAATTAGTATGAAGATATGTTTTTATAATGGAATGGATAGTGATAATACAATAGAAAATATAGTTGAAGACAATCTTAAAAATCATGATTTTAAGCACTTAAAGCTTAGGGAGATGAATGTTGGTTATTGTAGATGCTGCAGTGGATGTTCAAAGACAGGGCGATGCATAAAAAATGATGATGGAATTGAAGCAGTAGAAAGGTATAAAGAAAGTGATGTACTTATTTTATTAACAGATATAAGGTATGGTGGTTATTCTAAAAATATTAAAAAAGTAATTGATAGATTATTACCTATTGGGTGTGACGAACTTCAAGTTAAAGAAGGATATATGATTCATAAAATTGTTTATAATAATAAAAAGGTAATAGTAATTGGGGTACTTAATGAGCAAAGTGAGAATCAGGAAATGGCATTTAACTTATTAATAAAGGCTAATTATATTAATATTGATTGGAAATCATATAGTTCAACAATCCTGTATAAAAATCAAAATGAAGTAGAGCTTACTAGAAATATTAGAAGTGTACTAAAGGAGGTAATAGGTAATGTATAAAAATATTCTATTACTAAATGGAAGTACTAGAGTAAAAGGTAATTCGTTAAATATTTGCAAAAGCTTGAATAAGAGTATTTTAGATAAGGGATTAGAATCAGAAATAGAAAATATACAAGAATATTTTAATAAAAACAATGTACAAGAACTAGTAGGAAAGCTTGCAAATGCAGATGTAATAGGCATAGTTGCTCCATTATATGTTGATGCTTTTCCTTATCCGGTAATATCATTTTTAGAAGAGTTAGAAAGTAATTTTAGGGAGCTGTTAAGAGGCAAAAGTCTCTTTGTAATAGGACAATGCAATTTCCCAGAAAGTAGAAGAATTATACCGATGATTTTAAGTGGTAAATGCTTTGCAGAGGAGTTAGAAATGAAATTTCTAGGGGGACTTGCATATGGTGGAAGTATAATTAGAATAGAAGGTAGAACTTTAGAGGAAGCAGGAAAAGAAGGTCAAAGAATGATTAAAGCTTTGGATATGGCTGTTGATGAAATTATAAATGGCGAAGATATATCTAAAAAGACTATGGAGTTATTTAAAAATGATGTTAATAGATTCTTATTAAAGCCATTGGTTTTTGTGGCTAATATTATGTTTAAGAGGGGAAAGAAAAAAATGGAAGCAAATTCTGAAAGCAAGCTTCAAGAACAAGGACCTCAGAGGTCCAGTGATACCATTTGTAACAAATAGAAAAAGTAATGATGAATGACCTAAGAAAATAATCTAAATTTAATAAAGTATAACTCAACATCAGGATGTTTTAATATTTTAAGCATCCTGGTGTTATATTTTTGATATGGAGTGAATTCGTATAACAGGGGATAATTTAAATAAAAAAAGTACAATCCACCTCCCTTAATGTATATTTACTATTTTAGGGACAAGCAGGCAAGTTGTTGTTAATAAAATATGTGTTAATTCAATGAGGAGTTTAATATGCCAAATAATTTAAAAGATGATGAGATAATAGTGAGGACTATTGAAGATAAGGATAGGACTTTGGATATGCATCCAATTCCACTAGCGGTTGATACTTATGACAGGTTACGTTTAGCTAATTACAATGAGAACGAGGCTTTAAAACTAGCAGAGGTTATTTGCAATGCTTATATGAAGAAGAAGGAAGTTCAGGTGATTTCAGAAACCATGGATAGAATAGTAGATTATATGGGTTAATGGTTATAATAGCGAATTTTCAAAGGGAAAGTCTAAATGGCTTTCCTGTAGATTGTCAATTACATTTATGCTCATGCTATACTTGGTAGTAGCTCTAAGGAGGAAATAAAGGTCATAGGGAGTATTGACATAATTGACAGTAGTAATTCTGTTTATTCTGAAAAGCTTGTTGAAAACCTTAGTGAAAGATATGATATATCACATATCATTGGAGAAGAGGAAAGAGAAGGAGATCATATTAGAAACCTAATCATGAATAATAAGTTAATGGTGGTTTATGAAATAGGAGAAGATTTTCAAAGTGCTTTAGAAAAAGGTGAAATACCAAAAATTAAGTGCTACAGAACAGAAGGAACCACAGGAACAATTATTGCAGATAATGTAATAACCACTTATGTTAACGCCACTGCGAAAGAAAGTGTAAGTGAAGGTTTAAGTTCAAATGTGATTACTACAGAAATAATAAGCAATGGTAATGACAAGAGTAAAGGAATCACTACCACTGCAGTGTTAATGATCTGCTATTTTATGATGATAGGTGGTTCCATTATCACAGAGGATTTACTTAAGCTGAAAAGCCAGAAGGCTTTAAAAAGAACCATATCCACAGCAAACTCTGATAAAGAGGTGGTTGGAAGCATATTTTTAGCAGCCTTCTTAATCCAAGGTATCATTAGTACTATAGGCTTTTTTATTGTAAAACCTCTTATTAAATTGGAAAACTGTAATATTTCTTTAATAATATTAGTGATTTTCTTAGGAAGCTTAATTGCTACAGCTACAGTGTCTGCAGCCACCAGATGGATAAAAAATCCTTCCCTTGCAAGCTTATTTGTAGTTCTTTATGGATTATTATCCTTTGGAGCAGGAATGTTTGGATCAATATCTAGTTCTCTAGAAAGCGTACCAGCAGTCATTATAAGAATAAGTGCAATCTCGCCCTTTGCCTGGTTATTTAAAGTAATGGAAACAGGTGAAATCTTAATACCAACATTAGTAATAGTTTTAATGTCTCTTGTATTTTTTACAGCAGGAAGCTTTAGATTAAGAGAATTTGTAAAAAAATAGAAGCGAAATGTGATATAATTAAGTTAAAATAACATAAATTGTGGGGGATACTTATGATTAAAAAATTAATTATATTAGCATTGGCAAGTACATTGACCTTAGCCACAGGGTGTACAAAGGAGGACGAAGCTGCTGGACTTTGGGTGGACATTGCAAAGGAAGAAATAGCAGAGGATAAGGCTGTAGAGGAAGAGGCTAAGGAGCTTAGTGAAAAGCAGTTTGAACAAATAGATTTTTATCCCTTCTTAGATGAAAACACAGGGCTTTGGGGATATATGAATTCCAAGGGTAAAACTGTCATTGAGCCACAGTTCATAAGGGCTGAGGATTTTAACTATCTCAATAGATTAGCTGTGGTTTTGGATGAGCAGGAAAGAATGAATTATATTGATGAAAATGGAAAATTTCTTTTTAAGGAATTTGAATATAAAGGATTGGAATATCCAATATTAGGTCTTGTACCATTTGCAGATGAACAAGATGCTTGGGGCGTTATGGACCTGGATGGAAACATTATTCTATCACAGCAATACGGAAGGGTAGGAATTAATGTTGATGGGTATATAACATTTGAAGAAAATGGAAAGTGCGGAATGGCAGATGATAAGGGTAAAATCCTTGTGGAGCCTTTATATGATAATGTTTTTGGAGGTGCCTCTGGAATCATAATAAGGAATGATGACAAATATGGAGTCTATGATGGACAGGGTAAGGAACTTTTACCTATAGTTTATGAGGATATGCAGTTTTTAACAAAGGATTTAATTGCGCTTAAGGACGAAAGTGGTAAATATGCTATGTACAATTATAATGGAGAGAAGATAACAGACCATATATATGATGAAATGAATGGCTACGGAAGAACAATGATACAGGTTTCTCAGGAGGACAAATGGGGATACCTTAATAATGATGGAGAAGTTGTTGTAGATATTCAGTATGAACAAATAGACATTAGTATTTTGGACCCACGTTATGCTCAGGTTAAAGTAGATGGAAAATACGGAATAATGGATATGTACGGAGACTATTTATTAGAGCCAAAATATGATTATATAAATCTAGGCTTTAATGATGACGGTACCCTTAATGATAAGTGCTTTATTGTAAGAGAAGGAGAAAAAAGGTCCTTAATAGATAAAACAGGAAATATTCTTCGTGAAGATTTATATGAGGGTTTAATGATTTATGAAGATTTCATTATGGGTATGAATAATGAATATCAATACATCCTTTTAGACTTACAAGGGAAGGATATTGGAAAGTATAAGTATATTCACGGTGTGGACGGAGATTATATCCTTGTGAAGGATAGGGAAGAAGACCAGGAGGGGTATATAGTAGATTACTATACCGGTGAAGTGATTTCTGAAGAAAGATACGAAAATATTTATACTAATTTACAATATAACATGGTTATCACAACCAAGGGAGAGAACATTTATATCATGGATGAAAACTGTGACATTGTTTCTGAACTGCATTCGGGGAAAATTGGAATCTGGCCTAGAGACATAGTAATCTATGGTGAGGATTTAATTAAAATGGAAGATGTACTAGGCGGAATACATTGGATAAATAGCAAGGGTGAAAGAATTAAATAGAAAGTTAAATTTAAAAGGATAACTAATCAGTATTTATTAAGCAGCCAACTATAAGGTAGTAAGGGCGGTTCATGTACTGAAAGTTATCCTTTTTATCTTTTTATAAATCTAAAGTCATTCTATAATGGGAAGATATGCTCAAGATTTAATTGATTCAGGTAAAGTTTTAAAAGCTGATACTTTAGAAGAGTTAGCTGAAAAAATGGGCGTAGATGTTGATAACTTCATGGAAGCAGTGAAGAAGTTTAATGAGGCTGTTGAAACAGGAGTTGATACTGAGTTTGAGCGTCCAACATTTGCTGGAGATATTGTTAATCCAAATGGTAACCCTGCATTATTGAACGGGCCATTATATGCTTGTTTAAGAACACCAGTTGCACACATAACAAAAGGTGGGCTTAAGGTTGATATAGATACTAGAGTAATTTCTACAGAAGGAACACCAATTGCTGGACTTTTCGCAGCAGGAGAAGTAACAGGAGGAAGAAGTGTTGCTGGACTATTAGAGGGAATTACAACTGGACATAGAGCAGGAAAAACAGTATCAAATATAAAAAACAATACAGTTTTAGTTATCAGATTTGAAAAGGGCAGTGGCTTTAATATAGTTATATTTGAGAGAAGGAGGGAAAATCATGGAGAGAAAAAGTTGCATGGCATTATATGGTATAATTAAAGATAGTAAGATTAGTGAAGATCAATAAGGGCTGGAGGATATTATGAGGGAAGGACCAACTTATTCTTTATGTAATGGAAAAGAAAATTCAAATAGATTTTATGAAGATATAGCCAGCTATGGAGATAGGATGGTACTTCAGCTGAAGTACCATACTCAGGGCATTGTGAAGGCGTTTATGGACTTTGTTGAGGGGAAGAGTATAGAGCCTTTAAGAGGGGAACTGGAGTATTCCTTAGAGGTACTAATTTTAGGAGTATTTTGGAAGTGCTACCTGAGCAGGGCTGTGGCACTTAGGCAAGGGGAAAGTGTTATACTTACCAAGCTTTCAAAGCTAAGGCAGAGACATATATTGAAAAAGCCAGTGGATTCCTTACGTGGAATTTTAGGGACCATCTATTTAAGCAAAGAGAAGGAAATTAACGTTAAAGGAAATCTTCAAAATGCAGTAAGGCTAATAGATTGGCTAGAAGCTACTGGGGAGTTTAAGTATGAGGTTAAGAGGCTTAAAAACTGGCTGAAATTTTTACACAATAGAAGTGATGAAGAAGTAAGCAGCATTATTTCAAAGGCTTTAGAACTGGCAAAGTGGTTTGAGGTCAGCAGTGAGACTGTCATAGGCAAGTATACACAGAGCGTTGAAGACTTTAGACATAAGGTGGAGAAGGAATATAGATGGCGTGAGGATTTTATTTTCTGTGGAAGAAAAAGATTAGAATATCATCTTAATATGGCAGGTGCGGAAATTTTAAATAGAGCTCATAGACAGGCGTATTTAAAGACTAAGAAGAAGTTGGTGTTGCTGCCAGCCTGTATGAGACTTCAGCAGGATAAATGCAGGGCTTTTCAGGGTGATGCAGGGTATCAGTGTGGAGGCTGTAATGTCCAGTGCACTATTAATGAGTACACCCAATTAGGACGTGAGCTAGGATTTCAGGTTTATATTATCTATCATCAGTCTGAAGCCTTTAAAAATGCTGAGATTAAAGAGGGAGCAATAGGAATAATAGGAGTTACTTGTGCTCTTAATCTTATAGCAGGAGGCTTTAATGCAAAGGACCTTGGATTTGTACCTCAATGTGTGTTGCTGGATTACTGTGGTTGCAGGGACCATTGGACCAGAGAGGGTATAGTTACATGTATTAACAGAGAGCAGTTTTTGAAGGTTTATGGTAAGATGGATTAATAGTAAAAGATATTTATAAAAATAATTTTTTAGATAAAGTTGGGAATTAATCTATGGGGATTATTTATGAAGAAGAAGGAGATACAGGAGAGAATAAATGAAAATTGAAAGACTGATAAAAATTCTATTTTATATACTTAACAGAGATTGTGTAAGTGCAACTACACTTGCTCAGGAGTTTGGAGTATCGCGAAGGACGATTTTGCGTGATATTGATACTCTTACCTTAGCAGGAATTCCTATATATTCTGAAATTGGCTCTAAGGGTGGTTATTCCATACACAGTGATTATAAAGTAAATGAAAAAATAATTGATAATGGCAATTCAGAGTATATTTTATTAGCACTTAAAAGCTTAAAAGATATTTATGGAGATAAAAAAGTTCAAGAAACCTATGAGCTTGTGAAACATATTTTCACAAGCTCAAGGGGGGAAAGCATGCTAGAAATTGACCTTTCTGTTATTAATGAAAATGATTATGTTATAAAAACTATATCTACACTTAAAGAATCAATACAGAATCAAATCTGTGTGACTTTTGACTATACTAATTCTCAAAATAAATCTAGCAGAGTTGAAGCAGATATTTTACACATTTTTTATAAGTGGTATTCCTGGTACGTATTTGCATATAATCGTGACACTGAACAATTTTCTATGTATAAAATTGTTCGTATGAGGGATTTAGATTTTGCTGATACAAAATGGTTAAAGGAATATAACATTAAAAATGAATTTGAAAAATACGAGACAGAGCGGAATGGTAGCAATATAATTGTTTATATAGAATATCAGAAAGACATACAAACCTTGGTTGAGGAATATTTTAAAGGCTCAATAATTACTGAAGTTGAGAATACAGTTACTAGCAAGTTTACTATGAAAGAAAATGACTTTATGCTTTTTTCTATCATACTTGGGTTTGGTGATAAGATTAAAGTGATATCACCTCCTTCTTTTGCTCTTAAAATTCAATATCATCTTGAAAAAACATTAAAAACTTATAACAACAGTGACATATAGATGTCACTGTTGTTTTTATATAATATGTTTGTTGAAAGATTTATAAATAGAAGGAAGGAAATACTAAAATGAAAAAAATAATATACATTTACGTTTTAGACACTTTAGCAGATTTGGAAATCGGTTATATTTTACAAGGGATTAATATGCAAAATATGCTTAAAGAAGCTAAATACGTAGTTAAAACTGTTGGTAGAACAAAAGATTCAATTAAGACTTTAGGAGGCTTAACTCTAACACCTGACTGTTCACTTGAAGAAATCAGTGATAATGAAATAGCAGCCCTGTTACTGCCAGGTGCTAATACATGGAATGATGATGGACAAAGGCCTATTTTAGAGATGGCTGTTTCATATATTGAAAAAGGTGTTTTAGTTGGTGCTATATGTGGTGCAACTTTAGCCTTAGCTGACTTAGGCATCTTAAATAATCATTTACATACAAGTAATTCACTTGAGTATCTTTGTGGATTTTCTGAAAGTTATAGAGGTAATGCTCTTTATAAAGACGAGCTTTCTGTCACTGATGGTAATATAATAACTGCAAGCTCTGCAGGAGGACTATTATGGGCAAAGCAAATTGTTGAATACCTAAATATCTATTCACGTGAAACAACCGAGGCTTGGTATAAGTACTATTTAACAGGTGACGCTAGATATTATATGGAATTGTTGGAGAGTGTTAAATAAATTCTTAGATTTATATTTACTAAGGCATATGAGGGAAACGTTCAGCAAATAGTAATACTGCATGGACATTAATCTTATATATAGCACCATTAGTTAGGTTTATAATATTTCTACTTATTGGAAGAGGAATAAATAATTCCAATATGTTTGGAATAAAAAATGCAGAAAGAAAAGGAGGTCAATATGAAAATTACTGAAGGATATATGCCTTTTGAAGGTTTTAAAACTTATTATAGAATAGTTGGTGAAGGAGCTGAGGGTAAGAAACCATTGCTACTACTGCACGGAGGACCAGGGTCTACACATAACTATTTTGAAATGTTAGATAAAATAGCTGAAAGTGGTAGGCAAGTAATAATGTATGATCAAATTGGATGTGGCAACTCCTTTGTAGAAGGTCATCCAGAGTTATTTAATGCTGATACTTGGATAAAGGAGCTTATAGAGCTAAGAAAGTATTTAGGACTTGAAGAAATTCATTTGCTAGGTCAATCTTGGGGAGGGATGCAGACTATTTGGTATGCAATTGAGCATAAACCAAAGGGAATTAAGTCTTATATTCTTTCTTCAACTCTTTCTTCTGCAAAGCTTTGGGAAGTAGAGCAAAAAAGAAGAATATCATATATGGATGCAAAGGACCAGGAAGCTTTACTTAATGCAGTAAATACAGGAGATTATTCTAGTAAAGAATATGAGGTTGCATTAGATAAGTTTATGAAAATGTATTGTGCAGGAGAAGTAACAGAGAATTCTCCAGAATGTTTAAGAAGACCTAAAAAGTCAGGTTCAGAGGCATACATAGTGGGATGGGGTCATAATGAATTTTCGCCAACTGGTACTCTCGCTGGATATGAATTTACAGATAGACTACATGAAATAAAGGAACCTTGTTTAATAACTAGTGGAGCTATAGATTTATGTTCACCATATATAGCTAAGACTATGTATGATAGAATTCCTAATAGTAAATGGGAATTATTCCAATATTCAAGACATATGCCATTTGTTGAGGAGCATGAAAAGTACATGGAAGTTTTAAATAAATGGCTAGAGGAGAATGACTAAAATTTAGTTAAAAAATTTCCTTTTTAATTGGTTTTATGATATTACATAATACCAAAATACAGGAGAAAACAAGTGAAAATTGAAAGACTACTTAAAATTCTATTCTATATACTTAACAGAGATTGTGTAAGTGCAATTATCCTTGCTGAAGAGTTCAGAGTATATTATAAGTAGCAAGTATTTTGTGTTGAAAAATGCTACAATAAGATTTACACAATTCGTTTGAAAAATTTAAACTGGGAAATATTTTGAATATAGATTATAATAGAAGTATTTGTGGCTGATGGATATGAAGTTAAGCAGATGAAGATGCTGAAGTAATAAAAAATGTTAATAAAGAAAGAGGTTTAAAAATGGTAGGTATTGAAATTGATATGGTAGTATTGGATTCTTTAAAGGCACTAGATTTATATGAAAGAATATTTGATACACAGCGTGTTGAAGTGACAAATTTCAAAAAAGGAGGTAATGAAGCTGTTTTTACTATGTATGGTACAAGATTTCATTTGCTAGATGAAAATCAGGAATATCAGCTTATTGCACCGAAACCAGAAAATCCGAAGCCAATGTGGATTAATATTGTCGTTCCGGATATCCGAAAGACATACAAAAATGCCATGGATTCAGGCTGTACAGAGGTTCAGCCGATAACCGAGATGCCGGAAATGGGCGTTATCAATGCCATGTTTACGGATTCATTTGGCTATTTGTGGATGCTTCATCAGATTGAGAAAGAAGTCAGTTTTGAGGAAAGATGTGCTATTTTTGAAGAGGAATTTGGTAAGTAGAGAAAAGATATAAATTGTTTCGCGATTTTTAAATTAATAAATAAATGTGTTTTAAATCCTCTCAAGGTACAGCTTGAGGGGATTTTTTTATGGGGGTATATTAACTTTTATAATGGCATATATTGACTTGATATACTAAAGTTGTAACACTCATTCGAACAATCTAGTATAATAAGAGATATAGTTAATAATCAGTTATAATTAATTACTAACTAAAAAGTATTTATATAATAGGAGGTTGCTGTGAAGAAGAAAGAAAGAAGTTTTATTAAATCCATGCGAATCGTTTTATTCGTAACAGTAGGCATAAGTATAATATGGAATATCCTATGCCTTTTAGGAGTTTTACCATTGGAAAGTTATACTGCAACATATGCATTTGTCTGGATTCCAACTACTATTATTAACTTCCGCAGTCTTTTCTTTCAAACAAAAGATATCTCAACTTATATCGGGGACGCAAATCAAAAGGAAAAGGTTCAGGTCAGTATTCTTATGTGTCTAATTGCTGCATGGGCAATTACAATAATAGCATGTATGGTATATATTAAATCTATACAGATTGTTCTTATATTATAACCTAAGAGGGGATTTTAAGGCCCTGTTTTTTCTTGCACCAAATTAAGATAGGATAGGAATGATGTTGATTTCATTAAAAAATTATTTTGTTAAAAGAGAGGATAATAGAGTATGCTGGGAGCATTGTTTTTGTGGGTGATATTAGGTATTTATTTAATTGCTACTGTTGTTTTATTGAGTGGCAAAGGGAGCAATTTAGTTGCTGGATTTAATACAATGAGTAAAGATGAAAAAGCGAAATATGATAAAGTAAAAGTCAGTAAGCAAGCAGGAAAAGTCTTTGTATTTGCAGATATTGGTATATTAATTTTTGCGCTTTATTTTCAATTTAGGCTTGTACCTGCAATCAATGCAAACACTATTGAAAGTATGGGTGGAGAAATTGTAACTGTAGCTTTAAGTATTGCTGGCTATATAATTGTATTATGTATAGTTGCTTGTTCTAAAGGGTTTAAAAACAGTGAAAAATAAGAAGAATTATGAGAATGACCCATATAGGAAAAACTAATTTTTGTTTTTATATGAAAAGAAACGATTAAAAGTTCAATGATTTTGACCCAGGTGATATTTGCAATATAATGTATATTTTAGACTGTTATCTTCATCCGCAAAACATATCTAGAGAGCCTATCATAATTGTTTATGCGTGTTAGTATCATTTAACAGCCACACTACACGTTGAGGTGGTTACTCGAATTACAAGGACCAAAGGGACGAAGTAAATCGTTAGTAGCACCAAGGCAAGGGCCCCCAAGAATCCGAGAGGAACGAAGGATGATTGGAAGGAGACTACTGCTGAGACAGTAGTAGGAATACGTCGCAAAGATACCTTATAATCCTCGAATTCATGCACTTTACAAGCTTTTTTAACTTTAACACAAATGGTGATGATTTTAGAAATAAAGAGCAAGTTAATGGTGTTAAGGTAAGAGTTGGTATTTAATATGGTGTGAGTGGATAAGTCAACAATAAAAATATTTATATTAAAGAACTATGCTTTGTTAAATAGGCATAGTTCTTTTGGTTAAATTTTCTTGTTAATATGATAAAATATTATTATTGTGTTGATATTGATTTTAATTATGATCATAGAGATTATGAAAGTATACTAGGTTTATGTTAAAATATATATGGTTACAATAAAGAATGGATGGTGAGTTATATTATGGAAATGAAAGAATTTAATCCGAAATCTAGATTTAGCAATCGTGTTGAGAACTATACAAAATATAGACCTAATTATCCTAAGGAGATAATTAAGTTTTTAAATAGTGCAATTGGATTAACTAAAGAGCACATTATTGCTGATATTGGTTCTGGAACAGGAATCTCTTCTAAATTATTTTTGGATAATGGAAACCAAGTATACGGAATTGAACCTAATGTACAAATGAGGGAAGCAGGTGAGAAATATTTAACTGGTTATGGAAATTTCCATTCTATAGATGGAGATTCAGAAGATACAAAATTAGAATCAGAATCAGTAGATATAATTATTTCAGGGCAAGCATTTCATTGGTTTGAACCAGAGCCTACTAAAAAAGAGTTTTTGAAAATATTAAAACCAGGGGGATTTGTAGTAATTTTCAGTAACAGAAGAAAATTTAATGATGACAAATTTATGAATGAGTATATGGATTTAGTCGAAAAATACTCAGAGGAAGAATTGAGTAATCCACTAAAAGTAGATATGCCTTCCTTCTTTGATGGAAAAACAATTTATAAAGAAGTGTTCCCTAATCCTCAAGTATTTAATTTAGAAAGATTAATAGGAGATTTAGCATCATATTCATATATTCCAAATGAAGAAAATACAAGATTTAATCATATGATTTCTGAGTTTGAACTTCTATTTAAAAAGTATAGTAATAATGGAAAATTAATTTTTGATTATGAAACAGTATTGAATTACTGTAAAATGAAGTAATATATGGATTAAAAGAAAGTAACTATTCAGCTATTAAAATAAACTAAATTTAGTGATTGTAAATGTCAACATGAAAATGATATGGTAGTATTGGATTCATTAAAGGCACTAGATTTATATGAAAGAATATTTGATACACAGCGTGTTGAAGTGACAAATTTCAAAAAAGGAGGTAATGAAGCTGTTTTTACTATGTATGGTACAAGATTTCATTTGCTAGATGAAAATCAGGAATATCAGCTTATTGCACCGAAACCAGAAAATCCGAAGCCAATGTGGATTAATATTGTCGTTCCGGATATCCGAAAGACATACAAAAATGCCATGGATTCAGGCTGTACAGAGGTTCAGCCGATAACCGAGATGCCGGAAATGGGCGTTATCAATGCCATGTTTACGGATTCATTTGGCTATTTGTGGATGCTTCATCAGATTGAGAAAGAAGTCAGTTTTGAGGAAAGATGTGCTATTTTTGAAGAGGAATTTGGTAAGTAGAGAAAAGATATAAATTGTTTCGCGATTTTTAAGTTAATAAACAAGTGTGTTTTAACTCCTCTCAAGGTAAAGCTTGAGGGGAGTTTTTTTGAGGAAGCATAGAAATTATATTCTTAATTCAAGATTAATGTAATATGTCAAAGGTAGTAGAACAAGGTTTGGGCTTCCTAGGAAAATGCAGCATCCACTATATTAAACTATCTGAATCTAAGTATTCTATTAAATTTGTTACCAATTCACAAGACAATTTAAGTTCGGCTTCAATCATTTTAATACCTTTGTATTCAAATCTAGTTTTAGGACCACTTAAGCTTATGGCAGCAACTATTTTTTCTTTATGATAAATTGGAGCTGAAACACAAAACAATCCGTACTCATATTCTTCATTATCATATGCGAATCCATTAATTTTTATGGATTCTATTTCTTTTTGCAAGCTATGGTAGTTAGTAATAGAATGCATAGTTCTCTGGCAACAATTTTTACTATTAAGATATGATTTAAGTTCTTCTTTAGATTTAGTACTTAAAAATATTTTTCCTGATGAAGAGCAATTTAAAGGGCTTATTGGAATAAGTTTTGAAACTAATTTAAAATTATCATTGGAAGCTTTATAAATACTTAAACAATTATCTTGATATTCAATATTTAAATTTACACTCTCTCCGATTTTATTTGATAAGGCATTAATAATTGGTTTAGCAACATCTACTAATGACAAATCAGATGAAACTTTAGCACCATATTTTATCAATACTTTTCCCAAATTGTATTTATCAGTATTATATTGTTTTTCTACTATATTCCATTTTTCAAGTGTAACAAGAATTCTAAAAGCGGTTGCTTTTGGTAAGTTCAAATCAGAAGATATTTTACTTACACCAACAGGTTCATTGGAATTATATATGTAATCTATTATTTCACAAGCTCTATCAATCATACTATTAATATTACTCAAAAAATTCACTCCTTACTTAATGTGAAGTATATTATGATATTACCCAAGGATAAAGTCTTTACGGATAATTTCACACAAATAATTATATCATGGATTTGAAATTTATGTAAATCCAATTAGAAATTTTTGAAATGTTATTTAGAAAAATATGAAGATAATTACAAATTATGGTATTATATAATTAAATTGAAACGATGTTTCAAAACATAAGGGGGAATTTTTATGAATATTAATGAGAGGATAACTGAACCAAGTTTTTCTAAAAAACAAATTCTAAAATTTGTGATTCCATCAATTATTGGATTGCTGCTATTTGTAATTCCACTTCCATGGGGTGGAGGAAACTTAACTATTGGTGTGGGTTATTTTGCTGCACAATTCCAAGGATCATTTGGTGAAATATTACCAGCTTTTATGGTGTACATTGTAATTATAAGTGCAGTTATAACTTTGTTTTCTACTATAATTAAACCAAAAATTATTTCCAACAATAAATTTTTAAAGGACTTATTTATTGTTAATACACCTACACTTGCTATTAGAATAGGAGCTGCAGTGTTAGCATATGCAGTCTTATATTCCGTAACTGTATTAGGACTGGATAAGGTATCTAATCCTAATACTGGTGGAGTTGTTGTTAATGATTTATTTCCAGTATTAGCTACATGGTTTTTCTTTTCTGGATTCTTTTTACCACTATTAATGGAATTCGGATCTATGGATTATTTTGGAACGTTAATTCGAAAATTCATGAGACCTCTATTTAAGATTCCAGGACGTTCAGCAATAGATGCTATAGCATCATGGATTGGTTCCGGACCAGTTGGTGTTGTTATTACAGATAAACAATACAGAGATGGTTATTATACAGCAAAAGAAGCTTCTATTATTGCTGTATGTTTCTCATTAGTGTCATTACCATTTGCAGTATTCATTGCAAGCTTCTTAGAGTTATCAGTAAGCTTTATAGCTTTCTATGGAACTATAAGTCTTGGTTCTCTTGTAGCAGCCTTGGTTCTTCCGAGAATTTATCCTTTAAACAAGAAAAAAGATGAATACATTGAAGGGATAGATGTTAAAATCAATGAAGAAGTTCCAGCAGGAAGAGGTATTCATGAGTGGGCTGTTGAACGTGGAGTTATTAGAGCAGCTCAAGCACCGGATTTTATTGGGCTTATTATTTCAGGACTAAAAACAGTTGCAGATGTATATTTTAGTTTAATGCCTATAGTTATGTTATTAGGAACAGTTTCATTAGTAGTTGCAGAATATACACCTATATTTAGCATTATTTCTAAACCCTTAATTCCATTATTTGATTTAATGAGAGTACCTGATTCATCTTTGGCTGCATCAGCTACCTTAGTAGGATTTGCAGATATGTTTTTACCGGCGATTTTTGTTAAGGGATCTGAATTTGAAATTACAAGGTTTATTATTGGAGCACTTTCATTTACTCAATTAATTTATTTAACAGAAACAGGAGCTATAATTCTACGTTCTAAAATTCCAGTTAATTTTAAAGATTTATTCATAGTTTTCTTAGAAAGAACATTAATCACTTTACCAATTATAGTTATGATAGCACATTTAATTTATTAGTGAGGTGATTTTAGTGAGACATAAATTTATTTCAAAACGGTATTGGAAAAATAAATCCACCCCTATGGGAGCTTTAAATGAATTAG
>DALZNT010000040.1:0-27300 GCA_032005505.1 Clostridium sp.
AAATTAATTTTAAAATAGGAGTGGTGGAAATGGGATTATTTAGTGGAGTAATAGGAAATGCATCAGAAGCAAATATCGATAAGATCAGAGGGGAATATGATAAGTTATTAGGATCTAATGAGCAAATAGAAAGAGGTTATAAATTAATAAGAGATTTGATAATTTTTACAAATAAAAGATTAATCATGGTAGATAAGCAAGGAATGACTGGTAAAAAGGTTGAATATCATTCAATACCATATAGAGCAATTACTCATTTTAAAGTAGAGACATCAGGACATTTTGATTTAGATGCAGAGTTAAAAATATTCGTTTCAGGCATGAGTATGCCTATTGAAAAGACATTTAGCAGTGGATGTAATATTTATGAGGTACAAGGAATATTAGCAGAATACTGTAGTAAGTAATATAAGATATAAAATTGAAACTATAAAATTAAAGAAATAGAAATCCTAATTGAAATGCTACTTTCAATCAGGATTTTTTTATTTAAGTTCCACCAAATAAGTCGGCAAGGAATCTAGTGTAGGCATAGGCAACAATCAGCTCAGGCTTATTCTTAGATAATTCTTTGATTCTGGCAACAGAAGCTTTTGTAGAAGATAAAAGTTCCATGGAAGATGACTTTTCTCCAAGAGGATATTTCACATCTTTTTCTAGTAAACTGTGCCTATATAACTCTGTTAGTAAGGAAATCTTTAACTATATCATTATCAGCATTTTTTTCAAGAGCATCTACAATAGCCTTATACATGGCAGAAAGGTTAAATAAATACTCACCATAGCTTTCTGGAGAAGCGCCTTTATCGACTATGCGCTTTATGAACCCTGTGTGCTCTGATGCACTATGAAGACTGGCACTACATTTTCTTATTTCTGATCTAACTATAAGGTAGATAAGGAAAGCCCATACTTGTATGTAAATACGAGTATGGGCTTTTAAGAGTCTTTGAATTACTTATTATTATAGAAAATATTAAGTAATATCAGTATCTCTAATTTCTATTTCTGTTCCTTCGGGAGCCTTGATTTTAAATAAACTTTCTCCCTCGACTTTATATACAATTTCACCATTTTTAACCTTGAAATTATCATATCCGAGATTTTTGATTCTCAGGTATTCCGTTTCAACATTATCCACTAAGAATCCTATATGTACAGGACCTTCATTTAAAGAACTCCATTTATTGAAAGTATCGCCTTCTTTAGGTGTTTGTAATTCAATCATAAATGTACCAAGCTTTAGCCAGGTATTATACTCTCTTCCGTGGAAATTTGGGGTTTCGTTTATAACCTCAAAGCCTAATATTCTTGTATAAAAATCTAAGGACTCTTTGTAGTTTGAACTTTGAATGCATATGTGATGTATCATTTTTATACTCATAGTTACCTCCTGAAGTTAGTCTTTTTAAATTTATAACATTAGTTTATCACCACTGGGGTGAAAAGAGTATAGCTTTAATGAATATGAAGCAACTTTATAAATATTAAAAAAATTAAATTATACATCTAGACACATTATACTATGTATTGTATAGTATGATACATAGGGAGGTAAAAATATGGATATACAATTAAAAAAGGGACTCCTTGAAATTTGTGTACTGATTGTTCTAAAAAAGAATGATTCTTACGGATACCAGATAATTAAGGATGTATCAAATTATATTGAGCTGTCAGAGTCTACCCTTTATCCTATTTTAAAACGTCTTGAAGCTAATAGTTATGTAACAACATATTCGGTAGAGCATAATAGTCGTTTGAGAAAATATTATAAGATTACTGAAGAGGGCAAAGAAAAAATTTCAGAGTTCTTAATTGGATGGAAAGATGTTATGAGAGTTTATGATTTTATAGAAGGGGTTGATAGGGATGACTATAGAATAGCTTCAACAACACAGGTTGGAGATAATAATCTTGAAATAAAGCATACAGGAAATAAAGAACTTGAGGTTAATACACAGTATGGTGATGTAAATATAAATTTTGTTGGAAATTAACTGAAAGTTCACTATAAACCAGAAAAGTATTGTAAAATAGATACTGATAATAAATTTAAAATGCAAGGAAATAAAGTATGTTTAATATAATGATAGTTGATGATGATGAGCAATTACAAAATGAAATAGCAAACCTGTTAATTAAAAATGGATATGGAGCCATAAAGGTAAATGAATTTGGTAATATAGCAAAGGTTGTTAAAGAAAAAAATCCCCATATAATTCTTTTAGATATTAACTTACCTCAAGATGATGGTTTCAAAATATGCACTGAAGTTCGTGGGTTTTCTAGAGTTCCAATTATATTTGTTACAAGTAGAAACACTAATATTGATGAGCTGATGAGTATAACTTTAGGTGGAGATGACTTTATTACTAAACCTTATAATACTCAAATTTTATTAGCAAGGATAAATTCTTTGTTAAAGAGAGCATATCCTAATGAAAAATCTATGGATGTGGTGGAGTATAATGGGGTGAAACTTAACATATTATCTAGCACGGTATCAAATGAAGGCGTAGAGGTTGAGTTAACTAAGAATGAACTGAAGATACTTCACTTCTTAATAGATAATAAAGGTAAGATTGTATCTAGATTTGATATTATGGAATATCTATGGGATAGTTCACTATTTGTAAATGATAATACTCTTACCGTAAATATAACTAGGATAAGAAGTAAGCTTGAAGAAATTGGAGTAATTGATTTTATAAAAACTAAAAGAGGCCAAGGGTATATAGTATGAGTTTAAGTGATTATTTAAAAGGAAAAGCTGGTTCTATTTTATTAAATATCCTAGCTTTAGTGACCTTGATAATATTCTTGATTAGTGTAGGTAATACCTTTGATACTATAAAAGCTATAGCAATTACGTGGACTATAATTGGTGTAACCTTCTATGCCTATGAATATAGAAAAAGAAAAGTTTATTTTCAACATCTGTTCAAGTCAGTTGATAATCTAGATAAGAAATATTTGATAAGCGAAATTATTGAGATTCCACCTTATAATGATGCAGTTCCATATTATGATTTAATGAAGAAGGCTAGTAAATCTATGCTGGAGGAAATTAAACTTATAAAGAACCAGCGTAAAGATTATAAGGAGTATATTGAGCAGTGGATACATGAGGTTAAGACTCCTATATCTTCAATCAAGATAATAGAGGAAAATAATAAAACAGGTACTTCAAGATTAGTTTTAAAGGAGCTTGAGAATATAGATAGGTTTGTTGAACAAGCTTTATTTTATGCTAGAAGTGAAGAGGTTGAAAAGGATTATCTTATTAAAGAGATAAATCTGGAGGAATGTATAAATAGAGTTTTAATAAGAAATAAACAGATGTTTATCTCAAATAGTATAGATATCGAAGTTGATGATTTAAATAAAAATGTATATTGTGATAGTAAGTGGCTGGAGTTCATCATAAATCAAATAGTAATTAATTCTATAAAATATAGAAATAGCACAAACCCATCCGTTAAATTCTATAGCATGGATGTCAAAAATGGAGTTCAGTTAATGATAGAGGATAATGGTATAGGAATACCAGAAAATGAAATGAATCGTGTATTTGAAAAAGGCTTTACAGGTGAAAAAGGCAGGGGAAACTATAAGTCTACAGGAATAGGACTGTATCTATGTAAAAAGCTATGTGATAAATTGAGATTGCTTATATCAATAGAGTCAAAGGAAAATTTATATACTAGAGTTAAGATTACCTTTCCCAAGGGAAGTTTTTCAAAGGTATAAAATTCTATAAAATGAAGCGAGCCTTAGATGGGCTCGCTTTAGTTTTAAAAATAAGAAATGAAAGCTTTTAGGTTACAACATTGTAACATTAAAGTAAGGTTTAATCGAATTACCCAGGTTAAAAATTTTGTACAATACTATTGAGGTGATATTAATGGAAAAAATATTAAGTATAGAAAGCGTAGAGAAGTATTATGGCAACAAAGGAAATATTGTAAAGGCAATAGATGATGTTACCTTTGAAGTTTTTAAGGGGGAATTCGTTGGGGTAATGGGGCCATCAGGTTCAGGGAAGACAACTTTATTAAATATTATATCAACTATAGATGAAGTTAGTTCTGGACACATTTATATAAATAATAAGGATTTAACTGAAATAAATGAAAAGGATATAGCAGCATTTAGAAGAGAAAATTTAGGATTCATATTCCAAGAGTATAATCTTTTAGATACATTAACTATTCAAGAAAATATTGCTTTAGCTCTAACAATAAATAGACATCCTAAAAAGGATATAGATAAAAAAGTTCAGTGGGTAGCTAAGGAGCTAGGAATTGAAGATATACTGCCCAAATATCCCTATGAAGTATCCGGGGGACAGAAACAAAGATGTGCATGTGCAAGAGCCTTAATAACAAATCCAAAATTAATTTTAGCAGACGAGCCAACAGGAGCTTTAGATTCAAGGTCAGCACAGATGCTCATAGAAATGATTGCTCGTTTAAATAAGGAACTTGGAGCAACAATTTTAATGGTAACCCACGATTCATTTACTGCAAGCTATTGTGATAGGATCTTATTCATTAAAGATGGAAAAATATTTACGGAATTAGTGAAGGGGCAAAATACACGGAAACAGTTTTTCAATCAAATCCTAGATGTAGTTGCATTGTTAGGTGGTGACATCAGAGATGTACGCTAGATTAGCCATTGGCAATGCTAAAAGGTCTATAAAAGACTATCTGATTTATTTTATAACATTAACACTATGTGTAAGTTTATTTTATGCCTTTACATCATTATCTAGCTCAAGCTATGAGTTAATTACTGAGGATTCCTATAGATTTGATATGCTTCAGCAAATTATGAAATATTCAACCTATGTAATTACAGGGTTGTTAGCAGTGCTTGTAGCTTATGTTAATAAATATATGATGAAAAGAAGACAAAGAGAATTTGCAACCTATATACTTCTTGGAACAGAACAGAGAAGTGTAGCATTTATGTTCTTTATAGAGACTTTAATAATTGGACTTATTTCAATTGTAGTAGGAATTTTTATAGGCACACTATTTTCACAGGTTGTTACAGCATTAGTATTAATAACTGCAAATCAAGAAATAGTATTTTCCTTTAAATTATATATGGATACAGTAGCTATAACCTTTATATTTTTCATAACAATGTTTTTAATAATCGGGCTGTATAATATAATAGCATTAAGAAAAATAAAGCTTATTGAAATGTTAAATGCAGAGAAGAAAACAGAGTTTCAATTTAAAAGAGGGGGTAAAACCTATCTTGTAATTTTCATAATTTCAGTAATTTTATATGGTATTTGTGGATATTGTTCTTATCAGCTTATAGAAGGTATAAATACATCAACACTTGAAGCTATGAAGGAGGCAATGTATACGGCATTGGGTTTAGTAACTTTTATTGCTGGAACTTATATGTTATTTTATTCCTTAGCATATATAATTATTTTTATTAAAAATAGATGTGTAAACTTTAAATATGAGTATACAAATATGGTTTTAATTGGCTCCATAGTCTCTAAAATTAAAACTGCACCTGTTTTAATGGCTACAATTTCGATGACCTTTTTAGGGGCAGCTCTAAGCTTTGCTATAACTCTTTTGTTATCTCAATGGAGTCTTGGATATCTAGAATATAGAGTTCCTTTTGACATAAATATAAGGAATTATTATAGTGAGTTAGAGCTAGAGGATATTCCAGATGTGGATTATAGTGAGGTTGTAGAATATTTAAAGGTAAATGATTACAATATTGATGAATATTGTCAGGTAGAAAAATATATTATAAATCCTGAAGATATTAGTAGAAGAGATCCTGCAGATAGGCCTACAGTAGTGATTAAGTTAAGTGATTTTAATAAATCAAGAGAAATGCTAGGTTATGATAGTGTTAATCTAAACAGTGATGAATTTACAACTCAATGGGTAAAAATGACGGAAGAAGAGAGTATACTAGAATATATAGAAGAAAACTCAACTATGAATGTAAATGGAGAAGAATTGAAGATTAGTTCAAAGCCATATTATACAGAGTCTATTGGGCAAGGTATTTATAATGGTTATACAGATAATATACTAATATTCCCAGATGAACTATGCGACAAATTAACATTAGTAAGTACAGATTTAGTTGCAAATACAACGAAGGAACTTAGCTTTGATAAAGCTGTAGATTTTGAAGAAAACTATGTGCCTAAGTGGTTTATTAAAAATAATGAGATGATAATAAACAAGTACACTAGTGATTTAAAAATAGAGGATAAGGCTTATACATTTATTCAAACAAGAATGAAGGTGGCAGAGAGAAGTGAAATAATAAATGTAACCTTGGCCATGAGAATCCTTGGGATATACTTAGGTACAGTTATGCTGATGATTAGTTTAACAGTACTTGCCCTGCAGCAGCTAACAGATTCCATAGAGCACAGAAGTAGATTTAAAACTCTAAGAAAATTAGGGATAGACAGTAAAGAAGTAAATAAAATAATTCTTAAACAGATTTCTTTATACTTTATAATGCCAATTTCAATAGCTATAATAGGTTTTGTGGCCTTTATGGGTAATTTTACTAAAGTAATTAGCAAACCAATAAATTCTTATATAGGTGATGAAGCTTTTATTTTTAATATAGGAATAGCCTTAGGATTAATACTTATAATTTATGTTTGCTATTTTATAGGTACTTATTATACCTTTAAGAGAAATGTAAAGAGTGAAGTGAAATAGAATAATGGAAAAATCCCTATTGAGGTAGTTACCTTAATGGGGATTTATATGTTTTATCTGAAGTGAGAAAAAGATGTTAAAGTAAATCTTCTCCATTTAAAAATATCCTTTTAAATACATATAATATTATTAGTAGTAATACCAATATAAAAGGATGTCAATAGAGTAATTAAATAGAATATATCTTGATAATTACTAATAGATATATTGCTATTAGTAATATAAGATTCGAGGAGTTGATTGTATGAAAAAAATTATTATAGTTGGTGGTGGGATTTCAGGTTTGGTATCTGGAATATATGGACAAAGTAAAGGCTTTGAAACTATAGTATTTGAAAAGCATGGTATAGCAGGAGGACAATGTACAGGCTGGGACAGAAAAGGTTATCATATAGATGGATGTATTCATTGGTTAGTAGGGACTAAAAAAGGAACTGTTATGAATAGACTATGGAATGAGGTTGGTGCTTTAGAGAATGTTGAGATATATAATCCAGAAAGTTTCCAAGTATATGATTATAATGGCGTAAAAATATCACTATATAAAGATCTTAATAAAATGAGAAGTCATTTTTTAGAATTATCCCCTGAGGATAAAGTAGCAATAGAGGAATTTTGTGATGATATAAAAATTCTTCAAGACGCTGGCGATGCTGATGAAAAACCAATGGATTTAATGACTCCTTATGAGATTATTAAGTCATTTATGAAAATGAAATCTCAGGGAGATATAATAAAAAAGTATGGGAAACTATCTATAAAGGACTTTGCAGCAAGGTTTAAATATGAAGGATTTAGGAAGTTTTTTCAAGCACTTTTACCAGAAAATTTTGCTATGTTTCAAATAATTTTTGCACTGGGAGGTTACACAGGAGGAAATGCAGGAATTCCTATTGGTGGTTCAAAAGCCTTTGCTTTAAGAGTTGAGAAAAAATATACTGAGATTGGTGGTAAACTTAAGAAAAACTGCAGTGTTAAGGAAGTTATTATAGAAGACAGTATGGCAAAAGGCGTGATTTTAGAAAATGATGAAAAGGTATATGGTGATTATGTTATATCAAGTTGTGATACTAAGATTACATTTGATAAATTGTTAAAGGGAAAATATGAAGACAAAAAGTTGAAAGCTAGGTACGATGACCCAATAAATTATCCACTTGCTTCTAATACCTATGTAACATTAGGAGTAGATTCTAAAATAGAAAAGCATCCAAGGATGGAGTGGATAAAATTAGGCCCATTTAGTATAAACAAACAAGAAATTACGCAACTTCCAATTACGAATTATAATTATGAGAAAAACTTTGCACCACAAGGTAAGACGCTGGTAACATGTGCAATAAATCAGTTTGGAGAAGAAGATTATAATTACTGGAAAGAACTTTATAAAGATAAAGAGAAATATAATGGTGAAAAATTAAAAATAGCAAATGAAGTTATTAAAGGAATTGAAAAAAAATATCCTTATCTTTATGGGAAGGTGGAGGTTTTAGACGTAGCAACACCAGTAACCTATAATCGTTACACAGGTGCATATCTAGGAGCATTTATGCCTTTTTTATTAACAATGAATAGTAAAATGATGTTTTACCATAATGGAAAAATAAAAGGACTTAAAAATTTTTATTTATCAGGACAATGGATATCACCTCCAGGAGGACTACCAGCTGCACTTCTTACGGGCAAGGAAACTATTCAAAGGATATGCAAAAAAGAAAAAATTAGTTTCTAGCTATAAGTAGTGAGAAGAATGCCATGAGATTAATAAAATCAATTGATTTTATTAGAGATAAGAAGCTTACATTTTAGTATATTAGAATCGAGGGTAGTATATGGTGAAAGAGATATGGTAAAATAAATTTATAAATAATTAGATGAAATTAACATAGGAGGATAATTATGTTGGATTTGATAAAACCAAAGGCACTAAAAAGGGGAGAAAAGGTTGCAGCTGTAAGCTTATCTTGGGGAGCAGCAGGAGACAAGGATAAAATATGGAGATATGAGCAGGGAAAAAGAAGGTTAGAGGAAGAACTAGGTCTTCAGGTGGTTGAAATGGATAATGCTTTAAAGGGTAGTAGGTATCTATATGATAATCCAGAAAAAAGGGCAGAGGATTTAATGAATGCATTCAAGGATGAATCCATTAAAGGTATCTTCACATGTGTTGGTGGGACTGACAGTATAAGGTTGTTACCATACATAGATTTTGAAGTTATAAAAAGAAATCCTAAGGTATTTATAGGTTATTCAGATACTACAATTTCACATATGATGTGTTTGAAAGCTGGACTTTCTAGTTTTTACGGACCAGCTATTTTATTAGAGTTCGCAGAGAATGTTGAAATGCTTGATTATACAAAGTATTGGGTTAAGAAGGCACTTTTTGATAATTCGCCAATAGGAAATATTGAATCATCTGAAGTGTGGACAAGTGAATTTCAGCCATGGGAGGAAAGTTGTAGATCTATAGCAAGAAAAACCTATAAGAATGAAGGTTATGAGCTATTACAGGGAAAAGGAAAAGTAACTGGAAACTTAATGGGTGGATGTATTGATATGCTAGATATGGTTAAAGGTACGGAGTTATGGCCAGATAAAGAGCAATGGAAGGACTCTATTTTATTCTTCGAAGTCTCAGAGGATAAGCTTAAGCCTGTATATTTAGAGTGTTGTTTAAGAAATTATGCTATGCAAGGAATTCTTCAAGAAGCTAAGGGAATAATTTTTGGAAAGCCATATGATAATGAATATTATGAGGAATATAAAAGAGTAATATTAAAGGTGGTAAGGCGTGAGCTTAAACTAGAGAATCTACCAATAATATTTAATGTTAACTTTGGACATACATCACCTATGATAACTATGCCTTATGGAGCTATGGCTGAAATTGATTGTGATAAGGTTGCTTTTAGCATATTAGAGGCTGGCGTTCTGTAGAATGGAATTTTTAGCTTTATATTTAAAATCCTAATTTAAGTTCTAATTTAAATTAGGATTTTTTATTTTAACAAAAAATAAACTTTAAAGCTGAGAAATCTTTAAATGAACATAGAAGAGATAATATAGGAATGATAAAATATTAATTAATAAAAAATAGTTGCATTTGCAACTATTTATGATATACTATAGAAGTTGTCCAAATAAATATGGAATGAGACGGTGAAAGTTTTGAATGAAAAAAGTGAGAATATAGGTAAGTACATATCTTATATGTACAGAAAAGGTGGGGCTTTTATTTCAAAAGGGCTTATCAATAAAGGTATAGGTTCAGGTCAAATAATGTTTTTACTTGAGCTTTATAAAAATGATGGAGTAACTCAAGAATGGCTATCAGAGATATTTAATATAGATAAGGGAACTACAGCTAGAGCCCTAAAAAAACTAGAGGATGTTGGATTTGTAACTAGATTAAAGGATAAGTCAGATAAAAGAGCATATAGCATACATTTAACAGATAAAGGAATAGAAGCTAAAGATGAAATATATGGGGTACTAGATGGATGGGAAAGTATCTTGTCTCAAAATCTTACTTTTGAAGAAGGGGAATTACTTTTAAATCTATTAAAAAAAGTATCTGAAAATATAAAAACGAAATAGGAGAAAAATATGACAAACACACAAGATATGTTAGGAAAAGAGTCTATTGGAAAATTACTTTTAAAGTATTCAGTTCCAGCAATAATAGGTATGATGGTAAATGCACTGTACAATATTGTAGATAAAATATTTATAGGTAAGATACCAGGGGTTGGGGCATTAGCAATTGCAGGAGTAGGTGTTACAACTCCTATAATGACTATAATATTAGCATTCTCTATGCTTGTAGGTATAGGAGCCGTAACTACTATATCTATAAAACTTGGACAAGGTAAAAGAGATGAAGCCGAGAGGATTGTAGGAAATGCAATAACTCTATCAATTATACTATCAGTTATATTAACTGTAATTGGAATTTTATTTGCAGATCAAATACTTGAAGCTTTTGGAGCAAGTGAAGGGTCCTTAGTATATGCAAAAGCTTATATAAATATAGTTTTAGCAGGTTGTATATTTAATATAATGGCATTTGTATTAAACTCTATGATGAGAGGTGACGGAAATCCTAAATTAGCAGCAGCAACGATGATAGTTGGTTGTTTAATTAATATAGTATTAGATGCTGTATTTATATTTGGGTTTAATATGGGGATACAAGGGGCAGCTTTTGCTACTATAATATCCCAAGCGGTTACTACATTTATAGGACTTGCATATTATTTAGGCGGTAGATCAAACTTGAAGTTTAAGAAAGAAAACCTGAAGTTAAATAAATCATTGGTATTAGCTATATTGGGAATAGGATGTTCTCCTTTCGCAATGCAGTTAGCTACAAGTTTAGTTCAAGTAATGAGTAACAATGTTTTAAAAGTTTATGGTGGGGATTTAGCAATAGGAGCAATGGCTACAATATTCTCTATAATGCTAATGTTCTATATGCCTCTATTTGGTCTAAATCAAGGTATGCAGCCAATAATAGGATATAACTATGGAGCTAAGAATTATAAAAGAGCTAAAAAAACATTTACAATGAGTTTAGCTATAGGAACGTGTATTTTAGTTTTAGGAGCATGCTTAATTCAAATAGCACCACAAGTTGCAATTCGTATGTTTAGTAATGATGAGAAACTTATGGAAATAGCTGTAAATGGAATAAGAATATATGGTCTTATGTTACCAATAATAGGTATATCTATAATAGGTTCAAACTATATGCAATCAATAGGAAAAGCAAAAATTGCTATGATATTAAGTTTACTTAGACAGGTTATAATTTTAATACCTATGATATTGATATTACCTAAATTCTTTGAGTTAAATGGAGTATGGATGGCTCAACCAGTTTCAGACTTTTTATCAACAGTAATAACCGGAATAGTTATAATAAAAGAATTTAAATCTTATAAAAAAGTAATAGGTCAAGATGAATTAGAAGAGTTAGAAGAGGCTGCAAATTTATAATAAAAAATTACTATAAACAATTTCATAAAAATATCTTAATTGAATTTATACTTTCAATTAAGATATTTTTTTATAAGGAAAAAAGTGGGTTAAAGATTGTGACGATGTCAATGTGGATTATGTAAAAATAGAAAATTAAGTTATAATAGACTAAAACGCGTTTAGGAGTACTTATGAAAAATCAATGGGAAGAAAAATGGATAGAAGATATTAATTACTTAAGGGAAAACCTTATAGAAAAACATAAGAATTTATTTTTCAATACAAGCAAAATAGCATTTGAAGGAAAGATTGAATATTTAAAATCTATAATAAATGAATTGGATTATGATGAGATGAAGGTGAAGTTAAGCAGAGTTGTTGCGTCTATTGGAGATGCGCATACATCACTTGTGGTTCCAGCTAATAAATATATACCACTTAAATTTTATTGGTTTGAAGAGGGAATTTATATTATAGGAGCAACAGAAAAATATAATGATTTAATATGTCGAAAGGTTATAGCTATAGAAAGTTTAGAAATAGATAAAGTAATTGAGTTGCTCTCAGAAATAATTTCTTATGAAAATCAATACTTTTTTAAAGCTCAAAGTATGAAATATATGCAGGTTGCAGATATATTATATGGATTATTAATAGCTGATTCAATGGATAGTATAAATATAGAAACTGAAGATGGTAATTTTGAAGTAGAAACAGTAAGCAGAGCTGAACTGGTATATTTCGATAATAAACTTCCTTTATATGCAAGAAGAGCTAATGAAAACTTTTGGTATCAATATTTAGAACCAGCCAAGGAACTTTATATAAAATATAATTTTTGTAGAGAAGATGGCAATGGGAAGCTAGGTGAAAAAATAAAGACTGCTATAGAGTTTATTGAAGAAAAGTCTATTAATAAAGTAACCTTAGATTTAAGAAATAATCTTGGTGGAGATTCAACTTTAATAGAGCCATTACTAAATTACATAAAAAATAGTGATAGAATAAATACAAAAGAAAATTTAAAGGTAATAGTAGGCCGAGAAACTTTTTCTTCAGGATTGCTGAATGCATATGAGTTTAAGTTTCAAACGAATGCAATTATATTAGGGGAACCATCAGGGGGGAAGCCTAATTGCTATGGGGAGATTTTAAGATTTACCTTACCAAATAGTAAATTTGTGGTGAGTTATTCTACGAAATATTATAAATTAATTGAAGATGATAGTGTTATGGCATTATACCCTGATGAGATGGTATATGAGGTCATAGAAGATTTTATTTGAAGAAATAACAATAACTAAAATAAATGACAAGACGCGGTAGTAAGTGTAGTGTTTATGAATAAAACACGAATAATGACTATAAAAATATATAAAAATAGTCCGTAAAATAAGTAAAAAACGATGAAAAAATCCTTAAAAATGAAAAATGTTCACTAAAACTATTGCAAAAGGTCGAGATTTACATTATGATATGACCCGGAGTGATTTTATTTTACGAAAGAGGGATTCGATGAAAAACTTATTTAAGAAGGACGGAATGTTAGATAACTATTTTGAGCTTTCAAAACATAATACAAATGTAAAAACAGAAATGGTTGCAGGTATTACGACATTTATGACAATGGCATACATATTAATTGTAAATCCATCAATATTGTCAGCAGCAGGAATGGATAGTGGAGCAGTATTTACTGCAACAGCATTATCAGCGGTAGTTGCAACTTTAGTTATGGGTATATATGCTAAATTACCTTTTGCCCAAGCACCTGGTATGGGACTAAATGCTTTCTTTGCATTTACAGTAGTCCTTGGAATGGGATATTCTTATCAGTTTGCTTTAACAGCAGTATTTTTAGAAGGTTTAATATTTATTTTATTAACATTGTTTAATGTTCGTGAGGCTATTGTTGATTCAATACCAGATAACATAAAAAAAGCAATCTCAGTAGGGATTGGATTACTTATTGCTTTAATAGGACTTGAGGGAGCTGGAATAGTAGTTCATCCACAAGATGGGGGAACAATTCTTGCCCTTGGAAATATAACACAGGGAACAGCACTACTAGCAATTATAGGAATTCTTATCACAGGAATTCTTTTAGCTAAGAATGTTAAAGGTGCCTTATTTATTGGTATGATTACCACAGCTATAATTGGACTTCCACTAGGGGTTACTCCTATTCCAGATAGCATTTTAAGCATGCCGCCATCAATCAGTTCAGTATTTTTAAAGTTTGAATGGAGTAATATATTTACTTTAGATATGGTTATAGTTTTATTCACACTTTTATTTATGGATATGTTTGATACTATAGGAACTTTAGTTGGAGTAGCTACTAAGGCAAAAATGTTAGATGAAAATGGCAAAGTTCCAAACATAAAGAAAGCTTTATTGGCAGATGCCATAGGAACTACCTTTGGAGCGTGTGTTGGAACAAGTACAGTGAGTACCTTTGTAGAAAGTGCAGCAGGAGTTGCTGAGGGTGGCAGAACAGGTTTAACAGCAGTAGCAACTGCAATAATGTTTGCATTTGCGTTATTCTTTTCTCCTCTATTTGCATCTATTACACCAGCCGTTACATGTTCTGCATTAGTATTAGTTGGATTATTTATGATAGAGCCAATAAAAGAAATAGACCTTGTAGATTTTACAGAAGCAATACCAGCTTTCTTAACAATAATCATGATGCCTTTATCTTATAGCATATCAGATGGTATGGTATTTGGAGTTATATCATATATAGTTTTAAAACTATTTACAGGAAAAAGAAAAGATATTAGTATAACTACGGTAATTGTAGGATTAGTGTTCTTATTAAAATTTTTAATATAAGATATTCTGCGGAATACGGAGATGTTTTATATTATATCTTATAAAAATTATAATTTAATAATAAAAATCCATCACCTATAAAAAGTGATGGATTTTTATTATTTAATACATCACTATAACTTAACTAGCACAACAGATTACTATATGATATAATAAATTTGGTTTAATATAATTGGTAGGAAAAGGAATGACATATATGGCAGTTATTGAATGGAAAAGTTTTTTAATTCCGTATGACCAAGCTGTAGAGGAATTAAAGGTAAAGTTTAGAAGTATAAGAAAAGAGCTTAGAAGAAAAAATGAATATTCACCTATAGAGTTTGTTACAGGAAGAGTAAAGGAAGTTTCTAGCATCCTTGAAAAGGCAAATAAGTTTGATATACCTCTAGATAGAATTCAGTATGAAATGGAGGATATAGCTGGCCTTAGAATCATGTGTCAGTTTGTTGATGACATTGATAAGGTAGTAAATATCATCAGAGGCAGAAAAGATATGCAGATAATCTACGAGAAGGATTATATTACGAATGTTAAATCAAGTGGTTATAGAAGTTATCATATGATTATAAAATATCCTGTAAACATGTCTGAGGGTATGTGTGAGGTTTTAGCTGAATTTCAAATTAGAACTCTAGCAATGAACTTCTGGGCAACGGTAGAACATTCACTTAACTATAAATATAAGCATGATATCCCAGGAGATATTAGAGTTAAGCTTAAAAATGCCGCTGATGCTGCATTTAATTTAGATCAGGAGATGTTGACTATAAAGGATGAGATTAAGGATGCTCAAAAGCTCTTTGAGGTGAAATCATCTTTAGTGAGCAATATTGTTGAAAATATACTAACGTTATCTTCTCAAGGGAAAATAGGAGAAGCATCTAGATTTACAGAGGAACTTAATAAGCTACTAGAATGTGGTGAAGTATTTGAACTTACCAGCTTGTTAGAAGAAACAAAGCGTGTTTTAGATAGATATAAATAAATTTTAAAGGTAAGTAGTTTCCACAGGAAGCTACTTATTTTAGTATGGGGTGATAAATTATGGATAAAAGAAAATTATTTGTTATTGGGGATAGTATATCTATTCAGTATGGACCCTATTTAAAAAAAGAAATAGAAGATATATTTAATTATGACAGAAAAAGAGGCCTAGCAGACGCATTAAAGGATTTGAATAGCCCTATAGGGGCAAATGCTGGAGATAGCAGAATGGTGCTGCAGTATCTAAGAGAGGAGGAATTAAAAGGGGTTAAGTATGATATTCTTCTAATAAATTGTGGGCTGCACGATATAAGAGTTGATAGAAAAACTAGTAACCATCAAGTAGAGATTAAGGAGTATGAGGAAAATATAAGAGAGATAATTACATTAGCAAAATCCATGTCCAATAATGTGATCTGGGTAGGCATAACCCCTGTTATAGATGAGGTCCATAATATACGAGATGGAGGATTTTTTAGATTTAGCAGAGATGTAGAGTCCTATGATGAAGCAGCTAAGCAGATAATGAAGGATGAAAATATAAAAGTTATTGATATGTTTAATTTTACTAGGAAATTGGGCCTTAAGGAAATATATTTTGACCATGTTCATTATAAGGAGCATATAAGAAAGCTTCAAGGAGAGTTCATAAGTAAGGAATTAAGAAAATAAAAAAATAGGAAGGAGAGTATGGACTCTTCTTCCTATTTTTTATAGATACTTATACACTTAAATTGAGTGTATAAGGGTTGAGTTAATAAATATTAGTTTGCAACAATATTTACAAGTCTACCCTTAATAACAATAACTTTTCTTACGGTCTTTCCATCAAGAGCAGCTTTTACATGTTCATCATTTAAAGCTGTTTCTTTAATTTCTTCATCATTTGCAGATGTAGAAACGTTTATTTTAGCTTTAATTTTACCATTGATTTGGATAGCTATTTCAACTTCATCCTTAACTAGGGCAGAAGCGTCAAATTCAGGCCATTTCTCATTGAATATTGAGTAGCTCTTGCCAAGGTTCTCCCATTGTTCTTCAGAGAAGTGAGGAGCAAATGGAGCAAGAAGCTTAACGTAATCAACTAAAACTTCTTTTAAGAATTCAACGTTCTTAGGCTCTTCTCCAAGGTATTTGTTAAGAGCATTTGTAAACTCCATCATTCTAGCTATAGCAGTGTTAAATTGTAGTTTTTCACTGTCTTCAGTTACACCATTAATAGCGGTGTGTCTCCAGAAGTTAAGCTCTTTTTCAGCTTTATCAACAGTGGTTTTAGTAGATTTTTTGAAGTTGATTTCTGAAATGCAAGAGTCTAGGATTCTTTCAATCCTATCTACAAATTTACCGATTGATTTTATTCCATCATCACTCCAAGCACCACCATCAACGTAACCAAATCCAAACATTAGGTACATTCTAAATACGTCAGCACCATAAGTTTTGATGTAGTCGTCTGGAGATATAGTGTTTCCTTTAGATTTACTCATCTTTAATCCGTCTGGTCCTAGAATTAATCCTTGGTGAGTAAGAGATTTAAATGGTTCATCAAAGTTTAGAAGTCCCATATCTCTAAGAGCTTTAGTAATAAATCTAGCATATAGAAGGTGCATACAAGCGTGCTCAGGTCCTCCTACATATTTATCAACAGGAAGCATTTGATTTATTAATTCACTGTCAAAAGCAATTTCGCTGTTTTTATTATCTGGGTATCTTAGATAGTAGAATGAAGAACAAACGAAAGTATCTAAAGTATCAGCATCACGGTGTGCGTGTCCGCCACACTTAGGACAAGTTACGTTTATAAAGTCTTCTGATTTTGCAAGAGGAGATTTTCCATCTGGTGCAAATTCTACATCGTAAGGAAGCTCTACTGGTAGATTTTCCATTGGTACTGGTACTGTTCCACAATGTTCACAGTGAATCATAGGAATTGGAGCTCCCCAGTATCTTTGTCTTGAAACTAACCAGTCACGTAGTCTGTAGTTAACTTGCTTTTTACCAAGACCTTTTTTAGCAAGTTCAGCAACTACTGCATCTTTAGCTTCTTCTCCCTTAAGTCCATTGAAATTTCCACTGTTAACCATTGGGCCGTATTCAGTGAATGGAAGAGAATCTCCGCCTTCAATGACTTTTTCTATTGGAAGATTATATTTTGTTGCAAAAGTAAAGTCACGATCGTCGTGAGCAGGAACAGCCATAACGGCACCAGTACCATAAGTATTAAGTACATAGTCACCAACCCAAATTGGAATTTCACGTCCGTTAATTGGGTTTATAGCATAAGAACCTGTGAATACTCCAGTCTTCTCTCTAGAAATAGACTGTCTTTCTATATCAGATTGCTTAGAAGAAGCTTCTTTGTATGCCTCTACGGCTTCTTTGTTTTCAGCAGTAGTAAGTTTATCTACAAGTTCATTTTCAGGAGCTAGAACCACATAGGTAACTCCAAATAGAGTATCTATTCTTGTTGTAAAGGTATTGAATTCTATATCAGAACCTACAACTTTGAATGTTAACTCAGAACCAGTTGATTTTCCTATCCAGTGCTTTTGCATAGCTTTAGTTTTTTCTGGCCAATCAAGGGCATCAAGACCATCTAAAAGCTCATCTGCATAGTCAGTGATTTTAAGGAACCATTGAGTAAGGTTCTTTTTAGTAACTTCACTTTCACATCTTTCACAATGACCTTCAACAACCTGCTCATTTGCAAGAACAGTATTACAGCTAGGGCACCAGTTTACTGGAGCATTCTTTCTGTACGCAAGACCTTTTTCAAAAAGCTTTAAGAATAACCATTGAGTCCATTTATAGTAATCTGGTCTGCAAGTTACAACTTCATTTTCCCAGTTGAACATTGCACCCATAGCTTTTAATTGCTCTTCCATAGTCTTAATATTGTTGTCTGTAGAATCCTTAGGGTGGATTCCAGTTTTGATTGCATAGTTTTCTGCTGGTAATCCAAAGGCATCAAATCCCATTGGTTGGAACACATTAAATCCTTGCATTCTCTTCATTCTAGCCCATGAATCTACTGGACCATAGTTAAACCAGTGTCCAGCATGAAGCTGACTTCCTGATGGATAAGAGAACATCTCAAGAACGTATAATTTTTTATCCATATTATCTTTATCAAATTTGTATAAGTTTGTTTCTTCCCATTTTTGCTGCCACTTTTTATCAATAGCAGTTCCGTATCTAGCCATAGTAATCCTCCTTGTTTAATAACTAAAATATTTTTTACAAATAAAAAAAGCTCTAATCTCTGTGTAAAACAGAGACGAAAGCTATAATTCCGCGGTACCACTCTAATTAGACTCATAATAAAATAAGTCTCCCTTAATAAAATAACGGTTTAAACCGTACTTGTTTTTAACAAGTAAGCTCCTAGGCAAGTTCATATAAGTGCACTACTACATCACACCAAACTGTAGCTCTCTGAAAGTGAATATTATATTACTACTCCTAATCACTGCAATAATTTATTTAGTTTATTTAAAATTATACATAATCAAATCTTCAATGTCAAGTTATTTAAATCTTCGATTTCTAATACTGTTTACAAATACTGTGAGTACATAGTCAAATACAAAGAAGGCAATATTTCCAACTAAGATAACCATGAAGATTGAGTATTCCAACTCAATGTTTGGCATGAAGAAGGTTTTGTATATGAAAAAGGATAAAACAATAACTAAATTAAAGTAAATTAATTTTAGCACAATTTCTAATATAGTATTTCTTCGTTTCTCAATAAACAGCTTTGCAATACCATAGGGTCCAAAGACCACAGTATATAGAATCCATAGAGTTTTATCAGGTATTATTAAATATCCTAGAATAGATGAAGCAGCATATACCATAACACTAGTAGGTACATCACTTATGATGATAGCTAGTGGTATAAGTGCAGAAGTCAATCCTAGTAAAAATAGAGTATTAAAGGTTATAAAATTTGCAGCATATAATATTATAAGGGTCAAGGCAACTAAAAGACCGCCCTTAGCAACATTAGAAGCAGAAGAATTTTTCATAGTAACCTCCTTAAGTGAGCCTCCAAATTTTATATTTGGCTAAGGCGAACTTACTCCTTCGAACGAATGTGAGAAGGAGTTTCCTTTAAAATGAAAGTTTATATTTGGCCACGCGAACTTACTCATTGGACTGTTTTTGAGAATGAGTTTCCTTTAGCAACAGCTAATACAATCTCCACCCATACATTCACAACATGTATCTAGCATCCAAAGGTTCATACAAGTACTACACATGTCATCAGAACTATTTCTTTGCCCGTAATAGGTATTTCTATAAGATGATTGAGTTCTGTTTAGTTGATTTAGTGTTTGTCTATATTCAAAGTTATTTGGTTCCATTCTAGATGCTGTACTAATATAATTAAAAGCACTATCATGCCAGCCTTTTCTATGATGAACAATTCCCATAAGGAAGTTCCATTCAGCAGTTCTGTTAGTAATACCATTAAGTGTAGCTTCAGCCCCACCGATATTTCCTCTGTTTATGTCCATTCTAACCTGTTGTAAATTAGCATCTGCATAGCCAGTATTTCCATAACTAGTGTTTCTACCACTGTAATTATTAGAGTTTCCATAGCTATTTGAAGTAGAGTTATTATTTTTAGTTAAAGAATCATAAGCTTCATTAATTTCTCTAAGCTTTTCTTCAGCTAAGTCTTTTAGTGGGTTATTTTCATACTTATCTGGATGATACTGTTTTACTAGTTCTCTATAAGCTTTTTTAATTTCGTCTTGGGTGGCAGTTTCTTTAATACCAAGTACCTCATATGGATTTCTCATCTTTCTTGTCACTCCTTGATTTTATAGTTTCGATTTTATTCATAAGTCCTAATTGTAGTATGTTAAACAGCAAGTCGCTGTTCTTCTCCAGTGGTAAATTATTTAAAGCATCGACAGTTGTGCTCGCACTCATCATAAGGTTAAATTCAATCCTGTCTCTTTGAGCTTCAATGAGTTCTTCATAACTTAAACTATCAGTATTAAATGCTTTGTTGATAGCATTAAATTTGTTTTTCTTCATATCATCTTCTAGGTCATCATATGCATCAATTATGTATATCCATCGCCCTAGATTATAACCTAATTTGTATAAGTCATCATGGAAGTCCTTGTCCCGATAATAGAAGGCGATAAGAAATCCAGTTAAGTCTGCAAAGCTATGACTTAACTCATCTATAGATATGTACTCTGTAGATTTTTCATATTCAGTTAGCTTTGAAATATTACTCTCTATATTTTCAAGCAGAGGTTTTAAATCTAAGTTTTCCTTTTCAATGAATTTTTTTAGATACATTGAGAGAATCTTTTTATTTAATGCATTGTCATCATTATAATCATCTAAAAGCTTGTGATAAACTAGTGCTACATTACAGAAGGCTGCATAGTCTAGAGCATTGTTGTTTATAACTTTTGGCTTTTTCTTAAAGGGATGAGCAATACATGTGGTAACCTCATAATTATGTTTTTCAGTTGCTAAACTATCTAACAGTATACCCAAAAAGGTCATATCATAGTTAAGAGATAGTCTGCAAAGGTTAGAAAAGTTATTTTTTATTGCAATGCAAAGACCACAATAGTAAGCCTTGAACATTTCATAGTCTTTAATTTTAAGCTCTAGTTTATAGGGCATTACATATCCAAACATTATATTCCTTTAACTATCCCTTCGTCATTTAATAATTCATATATAGTTTTAGAAGTTGTATCTTCCATAGTATATCCTAGAAGTTCTACAATTTCCTTGATTTCATCTTCATCAGTACCTTCAATCTCTAAATAAGGGAAGGGACAGAAGTTCGGGTCATTAATATCTATTTCTACAAGAGAAGTTTTATATTTATAGCTTTCTCTATGCTTTTTAATAGATTCAACTAGCTCAAGACCTAAGGAAGTTAAAATTTGAGAACCCACAGTACTATTATCTATGATTACCTCATTTTCCTCCATAATTTTGTATTTTTCTTGACTTAAAAGCTTTTTAGTCGTCATAAAATTAACTGTTAAGTTATTAAGGTTATCTTCTACAATTCTGATGCGAGCATAGCCTTTTTTACTAAGCATTCTTCTATCAGGAAAGTCGTAAAGATTGTTAACTTGATTTTCATCCTTAACCTTCTCACAGCCAAGATTTATTAGTCTTTCTTTAATTGTATTCACATCTATTTTAATTATTCTAGTTTCTATTTCTTGCAAGGATAACACTCCTTTTTCCTTAAGTGAGAATCTAAATCTTTGATTTAGTTAATTTGAACTTACTCATTTGAACGAATGTGAAAATGAGTTTTCTTTTTTATGTCATTATACCCTATGTATAAGATTATAACAAATTTTATTGATATTGTTTTAAAAAAATATATAATTATCTATATAAGTGAAGCTCTAAATCTGTGATTTAGCCAGCTGAACTTACTCATTCGAATGAATATGAGAAGGAGTTTCCTTAAGTGAAGCTCTAAATCTGTGATTTAGTCAGCTGAACTTACTCATTCGAATGAATATGAGAAGGAGTTTCCTTATATGTAAAAATGGGATAATATATAGTGTATGTATCAAAAAACAATGTTAATATGAAAATTACATAGATATAAAGGTTTGAAGAAAGTGAGGTAACAATTATGGAATATATAAATGAAATTAATATAAATGATGCCATAATACATATCTTAGACAATAATTCCGATGAGGTAGTATTAAATGAATATCCACTGCAGCTTACTGAGGAGGTATATGACTTCGTATTTAAGCATGTTCAAAGATGTTTAAAGGATGAAGAATTAAAGTATGCTATTTTTAATAAGGAAAGAAATATTGTAAAGGAAGTTTCACAAGAATATTTAAGTGGGGAAAATGACTTAGTTAATGTATCTAAAGAATTAGCTAGTCAAATGTTTATACTTATGAGATCTAAGGGGAATATTCCTTCCTGTGATTTACTTACAGTAGCTTTTACTTCGGAGCATGGACCGTTCCTCGGAATTTTTAAAATGGATTATATAAAGAATTATATGCATAATGTTGAATTTGTAGATGGAAAAATAGGAATACACATAGTACCTCAATTTACGGGACTTCCATCTAGCAGTGCAAGAATTCAAAAGTGTGCTTTTATAAGACCATTAAGTGAAGATAATGCCTATGACCTATTAGTTATTGATAAGCAGAATAAAAATAATAAAGATGGAAATGACTATGGCGCTAATTACTTTATTGACAGTTTTTTAGGCTGTTCAGTTATAGAAAATGGTAGAGATAAAACAAAGCAGTTCATAAAAACAGCTGAAAAGTGGACTCAAAGTGCTCTAAAGGAAAATGCAGAAGGGCAGGAATTAGTACGTAGAGAAATTAAAAAGAGACTTAGAGAAGAGGATGCTATAAATTTGGACACCTTTACAGAAGAAGTATTTGGAGCGGATGAAGCTTTAAAACAAAACTTTAGAACCTATGCCATAGAAAGTGGAGTTAGTGAAAATATTGACTTAGATAAACAATGGGTAGAGAAGAAGCTAAAACGTGTTCGACTTAAAATTGATAAGGATATAGATTTATATATTTCAGAAGAAGCTTACAATGATTTAAATCGTTTTGAGATTGAAAGAGTTGGAGATGGAAGTATCAACATGATAATTAAGCATATAACAAATTATACAGAGAAATAAAGAGGATAAAAGCCTGTGAACACTAGATGTTTACAGGCTTTTTTAAGCAAATATATTATTTCATAGAATCAGTTGAACCTAATAGTTCGGTGATTTTTCCTTCAACTAAAGTTTGAAGATTAGTTCTTGCGACTCCTAAGTATTTTCTTGGGTCAAACTCAGATGGTTTGTCAGCAAAAACTTTTCTGCAAGAACCAGTTACGCATAGTCTTAAGTCTGTATCCATGTTGATTTTGCAAACTGACATAGAAGCTGCTTTTCTAAGCATATCCACGGGTACACCCTTAGCTCCTTTTATTTCTCCGCCGTTAGCGTTACACATTTCAACATATACTGGATCTACAGAAGATGCTCCGTGAAGAACTATTGGATATTTCTCAAATCCAGCTTCTTCAAGTTTTCTAGTGATTGTTTCAAGTCTAGCAAAGTCAAGTTTAGCGTCACCTTTGAATTTATAAGCACCATGGCTTGTTCCTATAGCTATGGCTAAAGAATCAACACCAGTTCTTTTAACGAAGTCTACAGCTTGATCTGGATCAGTGTAAGTAGCATCTTTTGCATCTACTTTTACTTCATCCTCAACACCAGCAAGTTTTCCTAGTTCAGCTTCAACTACAACGCCATGAGCGTGAGCATATTCAACAACTTCCTTAGTAAGTCTAACATTTTCTTCATAGTCATGGTGAGATCCATCAAACATTACAGAAGTAAATCCGTTATCGATGCAAGATTTACAAAGCTCAAAAGAATCACCATGGTCTAAGTGAAGTGCAACGTCTACTCCTGTATCTTCAATAGCAGCAAGCACCATATGTTTAAGGTATGCAGGTCTCATATATTTAACAGCCCCGCCAGAGCATTGAAGAATTACTGCAGAGTTTTGAGCTTTAGCTCCATCTACAATTCCTTGTATAATCTCCATATTGTTGATGTTGAAAGCACCTATAGCATATTTGCCTTCAAAAGCTTTCTTGAACATTTCTTTAGTAGTTACTAATGCCATAATATTATTCCACCTTTCATTAATATTAAAGTATTCATATAATATATATTATAGTGTAATTAAGATTCAAATACCACATGATTAGAAAATGTTGCTTATTGATAGTGATTCCATTTCCTTTACTTCATTAATTAAAGCTTTGAGTACATGGATGGAAGCAAGGGCTTCATCTTTAGTTTCACATTTCGTATATTGGCTTAACTTTATTATTTCGTTATATATATTATGAAAATCAAAATGGTTTAAGAAGAGTGTTAGATTACTTACGTGACCTTCATAAATATTGAGAAGTTCAAAGGAAAGTATATAGCTTTCATCCCAATTTTTTTCTATTAGATTATCTTCAATTTGGCAGGTAACTTCAAGCATTTTATCACAGGTTAAAGTGATATATCTGCTAGCAAAGAATAGTAATATTAACATCATAAAAAAAATAGCACTAGTCCATAGCATATTTTTCATTTGGTCAATCTCCTTTATTTATGTAAGTTATTAGCAGTATTTGAAATTTGAGTCTTTAACTGATAATAAAATTTGTGTTGATTGGAATATACTATACCAACGAGAACATCCTTATAGCTATCTATATGATTAAGAGAAAGTTTTTTCTCAAGCCAATATATGTCTCTGCCAATGGTTTTTAAATTATCTAGATTTATAGTACCATCAAGAATTACAGGCATTGGAATTGGCTCATCTTCAATCTTCATGTTTAGATCATTACGAGTAGGAGGCTCATAAGATGCGTAGGGAACTACAGAAAGGGAGCCATCAGTTTCGAGAATGGCATAGTGAATTTCCATTAAATTAAAATAACCATGCTGTCTTAATTCAGCCATAAGATCATCGAGGTTATATCTAAGATGGCGAAGTTCTTCAATATTTACAAGACCATCCTTTATAACTATGCTTGGTTGACCATTTAAAACACTTCTAAAACGCTCACTTTTAAGTTCGAAAAATGAAGTGAGAACCTGTAAGAATACTAAGGTTGTAATTGGTACAATGGCATAGATTAGAGGAATTCTGTTATCTCCCATAGGTAGAGTGGCTAGTTCTGAAATCATTAAAGCAACTACCAAGTCCACGGGCTCCAATTGACCTATTTGGCGTTTTCCCATAACCCTCATAATAAGTATTAAGTAGATGTATAATATAATTGTTCTAACGATAAGAATAAACATAAATATCACCTATATTTCCAATAATAATAAGTATATTATGCACTTAGATAAATTAAATTATTTACAGATATTAAGTTTCTATTTTGAAATAATGTAATATAATAGTAGTAAACGGGAGATTATTTAATTAAAGGTAAAATAGCCTCACTAGAATTAACGGAGGTGTTAATAAACATGATTGAAGTAAAAGTTAAATTAGAATTGAAAGAAGAGATACTTCAAGTTAGAAAAGGAATTAGCTGCTTTGACTTAATGATGGATTATGGTTATCAAGGTGATATACCAATAGTGTTAGCAAAAATTAATGGCGCCTTAAAGGAATTGTCAACTATTCTTGAGGATGATTGTACTTTAGAATTTGTGGATATTACAAGTAAGTCAGGGATGATGTGCTATATTAGGGGACTTCAATTTGTTTTAATAAAGGCGATTAAAGAAGTGTTTCCGGAGAGTGAAATTACTATAGAGCATTCATTAAGTAAGGGGATTTTTGGAGAGATAGATAAGGGTACGCCGCTAGTTATCGATGATGTGTACGATGTTAAAAAGAAAATGGAAGAGATAATTAAGGAGGACATAATAATTGAGCGTCATAAGCTTTATAGAGAAGAAGCTATAGAATTATTTAGGAAAGCTGGGATGGACGATAAGGTATCATTACTTAGTTCTGTGAATCAGGAAAAGGTTACAGTTTATACTTTAGGTGAAGACGTAGATTATTTCTATGGACCTATGATTTATTCAACAGAACAGTTAAAATATTATGATTTAATGGCTTATGATCCAGGATTTATTTTAAGGTTTCCGACTAATAATGAGCCAACAAAAATACCAAGGTTTAAAAGCCACAAAAAGTTAGCAAAAATATTTTATGAGGCAGAGCAGTGGAGAAATATACTTAATGTAACTCATCTTGGAGCTTTAAATAAAAAAATTCAACATGGAGATGGTGAGGTAGTTACGTTAGTAAGAGTTGCAGAAGCTCTCCATGAAAAAAAGATAGCTAATATAGCAGATGAAATAAATAAGAATAGGAGTATTAAGCTTATAACTATAGCAGGGCCATCATCTTCAGGAAAAACTACATTTTGTAAGAGACTTGATATTCAGTTAAGAGTAAATGGTCTAGTTCCACTTCCAATATCTTTGGATGATTATTTTGTAGATAGAGAAAAGACACCTAGAGATGAATATGGGGAATTTGACTTTGAATGTATAGAGGCTTTAGACTTAAATCTATTTAATAAACATTTGACTCAATTGTTAGAAGGGGAGGAAGTAGAAATTCCAACCTATAATTTTAAAACAGGTAAACGTGAATGGATAGGAAATAGAGTAAAGCTACCTAAGGATGGAGTAATTATTATTGAAGGCATCCACGGTCTTAATGATGTACTTACAAAATCTATAGATAAGGAGCATAAATTTAAAATATATATAAGTCCACTTACAGAAATAAATATAGATAATCATAATAGGATAGCAACAACAGATGTTAGAATGATAAGGAGAATTGTTAGAGATCACTTATCAAGGGGATATGATGTGGAATATACTTTAAAAATGTGGCCATCTATAAAAAGAGGAGAGGATAAATATATATATCCATATCAAGAGGAAGCGGATGTTATGTTTAATACTGCTCTAATATATGAGTTAGCAGTGTTAAAAAAATATGCCATTGAGGAACTCGTAAAGGTTAAGCCTGATAGTGTTGTATATAATGAAGCAATAAGGCTTATTGAATTTTTGCAGATGTTTAAAGAAATAGATAGAGATGTAGTACCAACCAATTCATTGATGAGAGAGTTCATTGGCGGAAGTTGTTTTTATCAATATTAAAAAATATGTTTTCTTCATTTTGTAAAAGATAGTAATTATATT
>DALZNT010000041.1:0-26490 GCA_032005505.1 Clostridium sp.
TGAAGAAAGAAAAAGAATTAGAAGAATTCTTATAAAAAATCAGAGGATAGTTGAAACTTCAACTATCCTCTGATTTTTTATTTAGCATCAATGTTGTTATATATCTTTTCATAAACCTCAAGGGTTTTAGCAGCGGTGTTTTTCCAAGAAAACTCAGAGGATCTTTCTAAAGCTAAAGTTTCAAAGTTTCTACGTAAATCTTCGTTAGACAACATGGTTTCCATAGCATTTTGCAGCTCTAAATCACTGTAAGGATTAATTAATAGTCCGCTATTTTGTATAACTTCAGGAATGGAGGTTGTATTAGAAGTAATTACAGCTGCTCCGCAGCTCATAGCTTCTAATGGAGGAAGACCAAAGCCCTCATAAGTAGATGGATAAACAAAGCACTCGCAAGCATTATAGTATATAGGTAAGTCATCGTCAGGAGCAAAACCTGTAAATTTTACATAGTTATCCATATTTAGTTCAGATACAAGCTTCACTAATTCTTGGGATTCATCTCTATAAGAACCGACAATTACTAAATTGTATTCTTGATCAAAATGAGGAGCTACCTTGGCAAAGGCAGTTATTAGTCCTTGAACATTTTTTCTTCTACTAAAACCACCTATGTATAATAAAAAAGGTTTATCAATTCCATATTTTTCTTTAATAAGTTCCTTACATCTATTTTTATCAAGAGGTTTATATTTTATATCTGCAGCTAATGGGGTTACAAAAATTTTATCAGGGTCTATTGGGAAAAACTTTAGAATGTCTTGTTTAGAGTATTCTGAAACAGTTAGTATTCCTGAGCTGGAATCAATTACATAAGGCATTTCTTTTAGAAATTTTATTAGATAACCACGACCAACGGTTTCTGGCATAATATATGGAATTAAATCATGAATAGTTACAATGGTTTTGCAGTTAGTCTCTGGATTTAAACCAATACCATTTTGAGGAATATGATAAAGGTCAATATTTTCTCTTTTTAGATTTTGTGGGATGAAATTTTCTTGAAAATATCTTTGATATCTTTTAGAGCACATTACTATATTTGTATTTTCATATTGATATTGATGATAGTTTTGTCCAGACCAATATATTTGATAGAAGTTATGTTTGTCTATATTAAGTAGGTTTTTTAAAAGGTTTTCGGTATATGTTCCAATTCCACTACCGTTATACCAATTAATTCCTCTACCATCAATGGCAATTTTCATAATTACAACTCCTTTAAAATTCATATAGTACATATTAATCCGGGAATAAATAAGTGTTACAAATAGTTGAAAACTAAACACACATTTATTCTAAACTTCATATATTACCTATAGAAGGTGATGGAGGAGGTTTTTTTGAAAAATTTAGATATATTAAAACTGCTAAAGTCAGAATACAATATTGATGCTAAATGTATGGGAAAAATTAAGGGAGCGTATAGAGTAGAATGCAAAGATAAAGTATATTGTTTAAAAATAGTTAGGTATGAACTTTCACATTTTTTATTTATATTATCAGCTATTAATCATTTAAATAGTAAGGGATTTGAGTATGCACCACAAATTATAAAAACAGTTCATGGTAAAGAGTATGTTGCTATTGATGGTTATTTTGCCTATATTACTGATTGGATTAAAGGTAGAGAAGTTTCCTATGACAATCCAATAGAATTATCAATAGCAGCTAGAAAGCTAGGAGAACTCCACAGAGCTAGTGAAGGGTTTCAGGTTACTGAGGATATGAATCCACGGGTAGGATGGTTTAAGTGGATAGAGGTGTATAGAACTAGGCGAGGTGAAATATTAGACTTTAGAGATAGAATTTATAGTAAAAAACATAAAACTATGTTTGATATTTATTACTTACAGCTTATGGAGGATGCATTAGACAGATGTGATAGAGCTATAGGGAGTTTATGCAGCAGTAAATATGAAATTAGAATGCTGGAAGAAATAACTCGTAGTGGATTTTGTCATCATGACTATGCTCACCATAATATATTGATCGGAGATAATAATGAGTTAAACATTATAGATTTTGATTACTGTATATTAGATACTCACCTACATGATTTAGCTAGTTTACTTATTAGATCAATGAAGTATGACAAATGGAGTGAGGAACGTATGCGTATCATTTTAAAGTCATATAGCGAGGTTTATAGTTTAAAGCAGGATGAACTTGAAATTATGGCTGGATTTATAGAGTTTCCACAGGATTACTGGCAAAGAGGAATTCAATACTACTGGGAGAATAAGCCTTGGGATGAGGAGTTCTTCATTAAAAAGATTAAGGCTTATTCTGATGATAGAGACAATAGACAGCAGCTTATAGATAGATTAAGAGAGTTCAAACTTACTAATCTTTAAAGGAGGGGAGAGTTTGGGTAAGAATGACGAAGAAAGAGACCTAAGAGATATAGGTAATATAGAAGATATGAAGAGCTTAGAGGATTATGATAGAAGGCTTGAAGAGATGGAGGCACAAATTAAAGAACTTAAGAAAATTAAGAGAAGAAAAAAAAAAATGATGGAGCTTGAATCAGAGAAGGAAGAAATAATTAAAAAAATGAATAAAGCTGAAAAAAATAAACATAGATAGAGGTGAAGGGATGGATAGATTTTTTTATGATAGTTTTCAAGAATATCTATGTTCAAGAGGGGTTAGAAAAGTAAATTTCATGCTTAAAAATAATGAAGCATTAAATAAAAGAATATTAGAGGAAAAGGTTATAAAGCAACTTTATATTATTAAAGAGGTTCATAATTTATCTTGTGGATTTAATGGCTATTTAAGAAAAAGAATCGATAACCAGACCTGTAAGCTTATTGAAGATGAGAAGATTCAGCTTAAAAAGTTTAAAAGAAACTTAGATAATATTAATGAGAATGGACCTAAGGATAGAATAGAAAATATAGTTTTAGAAAGAGGTTATGAGATATTAGAGCGAGGAGAACAATGCATAAATACAATAATGGATAATGGCTATATGGATTTAGTGGCAAGAAGTATGAAAAATATAGAGATATGTTTGACGGAAGTAGATTTTGATAACTTAGGTAAAAGTGATGCGATTGAAATTGTTAATTTTGATGAAATAGCCTACAACATGGTTGAAATGGATTGCTACTATTTCTTAGCAAAGCTTAAGAGAAAGGGCTTCTATGTAGACTTTGAGGCAGCAATAGAGCAATTTTGTAAAATAGAAGATTTAGGACAAGAGAGTAACATATTTATAAGAGCTCTTCTATCATATCCATATGAGTTCTTTAAGGTGTATGAAAAATATAGAAAGAGCAAGAAAAACTGGAGTGAAGAAGAGTATGTTAGAAGGTTACTTAATGGGATTAAAGAAGATGAAAAATCCTTGATATAAGGGGGTGCTTATAGTGGAGACTAGATTTTCATATAAGGAGTGGCTTAGTATGTATGACTTAGATATAAAGCTATTAGAAAACTATGATTTTCACGTTGTTGACGCTATACCTTTGAGAAAGGTATATATATTGGTAACGGATGAGGGTAATAAAATATTAAAGAAGATAAATTATAAAAATGAAGATTTGGAGTTTATACGGAAGAGTATAGATTATGTAAAGTCAAATGGATTTAATCGTATAATCAACTTTTATTTAAATAATAATGGGGATATAATTACACCTTGGAAGGATAGCGCCTATATAGTTATGGATTTGATTGAAGGAAGAGAATGTGAATATAATAACCCGTTAGATATAAAGATTGTTGTCAGTGGGCTTGCAGAGCTTCATAGGGCATCGAGAAACATAGACATAGATGTTACATCTAAAAGATATATGGGCTTTAAAATTATAGGTATTTATGAAGAAGAGTTAAGGGACTTAAATGAGATAAAGAAAACATTTGAGAGCTATGAAAATAAAAATGAATTTCATAATATATTTTTAGATTATGTAGATTATCACTTAGATATGATGAATAAGAGCATAGAAATACTTAAAGATTCTTCATATGATGAACTTTGCAATGAAAAAGATAATTATGTTCTTTGCCATAATGACTTAGCTTATCATAATATTATAGTTTCTGGTGATATGGGATATTTTATAGATTTTGATTATTCTATAATAGATTTAAGAGCTCATGACCTTTGTAATTTAATAAATAAGGTTACTAAGCATAGTTGTTATGACTTTAATGCTTTGAAGCTGATTATAGATGAATATAATAATAATTCTGAACCACTTAGTAAAGAAGAGTATAAAGTTCTCTATGGTATGCTATGTTTTCCACAGGGATTTTATAGTATATCATCAGATTACTTTTATAGAAAAAAACTTTGGAAATATGATAGTTTTTTGTATAAAATATCTAAAAAAGTGCAAGATATTAATGAGCGAGAAGAAATGATAGAAAACTTTAAAAAAGCTTACGTTGATGCTACTTTTTAGTCCCCCCTAGAAAGTAGCATAAAGGGATATTTCGGTTTTATCGAAATGTCCCTTTAATTTATATGAAAATATTATATTTTGAATTAGTAGGATGCATTAATAACACTTTCATAGGCTTTAAGTGTATTAATAGAAGTAGACTCCCAGGTTAATGAGGATGCCTTTATAAATCCTTTCTCAATAAGCTTATTCCTAAGATGATTGTCGTAAATGACTAATAATATTTTGTTAGCTAAGTCATCAATATCTTGAGGTGCACAGAAAAGAGCACTATCATCAAGAATTTCAGGAATAGAAGTTGAGTTAGAAGCTATTACGGGAGTTCCGCAAGCCATAGCTTCAATAGGTGGAAGCCCAAAACCCTCATAAAATGATGGATATACTAATAACGTAGCACCATTATAGAGATAAGGCATATGTTCCATTTCTATAAATCCAGGAAATAATACTTTTTCAGTTAAGTTAAGTTTTTCAGCTAAAGCCTTATAAATGGCATAAGATTTACCCTTATTACCGGCTATAATAAGTTTCATATCGGGGGGCAATTTCTTTTCGATTTTACTAAAAGCTTCTATTAAGCCTGATATATTTTTTCGAGGACTAAATCCACCAACATATAAAATATAATTATTTGGTATAGAATAGTGTTTTTTTAATAGCTTATTACATATAAGTTTATTTAGAGGTTTATAAATAGGTTCGCTTGCAAGGTAAGTGACAAAGATTTTGTCCTTTGGAAATCCAAAATCTTTTGCAATGTCTTCACGAGAAAACTCAGATACGGTTATTATACCGTCGCAACGGTCTACAATAGAATGCATGTGAGTATTAAATAGGTTTAGGTAATTGTCACCAACGGTCTCAGGCATGTGAAGAGGAATTGTATCATGAAGAGTAATTATAAATGGAACATTATGATCTATAGGTAGACCTATGCCATTTTGAGGGGCATGATAGAGGTTTACCAGATTTGGTTTTAATAAAGTAGGAACTTTTACATTATCCCAAAAATTATTTGACTCTGTAGCGGGTAAAGTTTCAAACTTAAAGTTAGAGTTAAAGTTTATGTCGATAGGAGAATTATCACTGAAAAGGGTGAAATCACTATTGTAATTTAGATTGTTAATTGCATTTACCAACTGATAAGTATAGGTGCCTATGCCTGTGCCACGATACCACTTTGCGGCTCTTATATCTATGCCGATATTCATATAAATACTCCTTGAAAGGTTGTTTACTTTATATTATTCAATGATTTCAAATATGTTATGAACTATTCTAAATTATAAAATGTACACATATAGATTATAGAGGGGGTGCGAAATTATGATGAGGGAATTTGAAATTGAACGTCAATTTGATATTAAAATTGAGAGTATTAAGCCAAATAAGGGCGTATATCAATTGAAAACCAATAAAGGTGTCAGGTGTTTAAAGAAAATAAGCTATGGAACACAAAAGCTTCTTTTTGTATACGGGGCAAAAGAACATCTTTATAATAATGGGTTCAAAAATATAGATAGATATTATCTTAATACAGATGAAAAAGCCTATGCCTTAGTTAATGAAGATATATATACACTTTCTGAATGGATAGAAGGAAGAGAGTGTGATTTTTATAATGATGAGGATTTAGTATTAGCTACAAGGGCTTTAGCAAATTTTCATATAGCATCAAAGGGCTATGAGCCATCCGAAAATAGCAAGTTAAAATCTGATTTGGGAAGATGGCCACATCTTATGGAAAAAAGGATAAAATCCTTCGATAAGATGAAAGAAATGGTAAGAAAGAAAAAAAATCATAAGAGCGATTTTGATCTAGGATATATTAGGTCTGTAGATTATTATAAAAACTTGGGTAAAAAGGCTTTGGCGATTCTAAATGACTCGAATTATTATAATCTCTGTAAGGACACTGAAGAGGAGAAGAGTTTTTGCCATCATGACTTTACTTATCACAACATAATTTTGGGTGAGGATAGTAGTGTTAGCGTAATAGACTTTGATTATTGTAAAAGAGAGCTAAGAACCTTTGACCTAGCTAATTACATGATAAAGGTTTTAAAGAGACGTGAGTGGAACTTTGATATAGCAAAGGCTATTATAGATAATTACAATGAAGTTTCACTACTTAGGGAAGATGAATATAAGGTTTTATATGCTTTTCTAATTTTTCCACAGAGGTATTGGAGAATTTGTAATAGATACTATTACAACGAGGTTAATTGGGTACAAAACACTTTTAATAAAAAGATGGAAGAACTTGTAGCCGAGCAGGAAAAGTTTGAAGCATTTATGAATGCATTCAAGGAATTTTATAATATTACTTAGTAATTATAAGTATTATAGTTATTATAGCTATTTTTATCATGACTCATTTAAAGGAGTATTATAGGGGTATGGAGTGTAAAACTTCATAGCCCTTATATTTTCACCATTAGCTAGCTTGTTACATAGTATATATTACAACATATGTAGCAAATAAAGCTAAAGGAGATAAAAATGAATATAGGGGATAAAGTTGTAAGAAAATCTTATGGTAAGGATATAATTTTTAAAATTATTGATATCGAAATTGATGAGGATGGAAACAAAAAATATTTATTAAAGGGACTTAATATAAGAATAGAAGCGGATAGTAGAGAGGAAGATTTAGAAAGTAGTAATGATGGAGAGAAGGATAAGGTTTTTAACAAGAAGGTTAACACTACACTTAAAAAAGTTTTGTTAGCTAGAAATGGAAGTACTGCGCCTTTTAGATTTGTAGATATAGAAGTAAATAGAAAAGAGAAAAAAGGAGCATCTGTAAAAAAAAATGAATTAGTGTTTGGCAGACCAGGGAAGATTCTTCATATTGATGGTGATCCATCTTATTTAGAGATATGTCTTAAAACCTATAAGCAGCTTAACATTGAAGCGGTTGGACGAGTTATAGCTGAGAAGGACCAGCCTTCAAAAATATTAGATTTAGTAAAAGAGATTAATCCAGATATTGTAGTTATTACAGGACATGATGGTATGATGAAAAATGTTTCTGATTATATGGACATTAATAATTACAGAAACTCAAAATATTTTGTAGAGTGTGTTTCACTTCTTAGAAGCTATAAATCTAGTTATGATGAGTTAGTTATTTTTGCAGGAGCGTGTCAATCAAATTATGAAGCGCTATTAGATGCCGGTGCTAACTTTGCATCATCACCTAATAGGGTACTTATACATTGTTTAGATCCAGTGTTTATATGTGAAAAGGTTGCTTACACTAATATAGATGAAATAGTAGATATTGAAGATGCAATTGAAAACACGATAACAGGAATAAAAGGAGTTGGAGGTCTCCAAACTAGAGGTAAATATAGAGAAGGATATCCTAAATCACAGTACTTTAATAATAGTATAAACGTATAAGTAGTTTAGGATATATAAGTTAAATTTTTATAAGTCAGCTGTATCGAAAATTCGCTGAATTTAATGATACAGCTTTTAAAATATAATAAAATGTAGGCTTGTTTGCGAATATTCTCAATAATTACTACACATACTATTGTCAAGTTGATTTAAGTTCATTTTTAGCAATTATTTAAGGAAAATATATAATTAGCAAAAAAATGCGTTAAATATTAATGAATATTTAAGATTGACAAGTGGTAAGGAAATGTTGTAAAATATTTAGTTTGCTTGACGGTATGGGTTAAAAGTGCTATAATAAATTTATAAGCCTTTACCGATAATTTAGAAAGAGGGTGTCTACTATGAAAATGGGAAATGTATTGACTACGATTAAAAAAGATATCGAAGGTCATGTTGGCGAAAAAGTGACATTAAAGGCAAATGGCGGAAGACGTAAAATCGTAGTAAATAATGGTGTACTAGAAAAAACATATGACAGTATATTTATAATAAGACTAGATAGTACCTCTCAGCGTACTGTTAGTTATAGTTATAGTGACGTACTAACAAAAACAGTTCAACTGGTTTTTGCAGGATAATATACGGAGACATTCAATGTGGGTGTCTCTTTTTATTTTATTAAAAAATCAATGAAATATTTTTGTGTAAAAACATTATAAGTAGTTATATTTCATAACAATCCCATATATACATTATTAGTAGGTATTTTAGGAGGGAAAGTTTATGGATTTAGATGTAATAAAAGACTATATAGAGTATGAACAATCGATAGCTCAAAATGACGCAAAAATATTTGTTAAGGAGGAGTATGTTATACCTGACACTCTTCCAGATGTAGAAAATATACTGATGTTAGATGTTAAACCTATGATAACCAATAAAGATGTTAGTACTGATAAGGTCAATTTAGAAGGACAATTACAGTTTACTATTCTTTATATGGCTAAGGATGGTGGAGCTACTGAAGCACATTCAGTTAATTACAATGGAAATATGTCTGAGTCAATTAATATGGTTGGAGCACAACCCAATATGTACTGTGATGTGGATTTGAATATTGAACATATGGACTGTATTATTATTAATGAGAGAAAAGTTGCTATTCAAGGATTTATGATTTGCAGATGTAATGGATACAATATAAATTCTTTTGAAATAGTTAAAGATGTTCATGAAGGTAAAGATATTCAATTCTTAAAGAATCCTATGACTGTAGATAAGGTTATGGAACCAATAGAAGCAGAATTACTTGGAAAAGCAGAAATTAAAATCGATATGGACAAAAATGAATGCTTAAAGATAATAAAATATAATATTTTAATCGGTAAGAAGGATGTAAGAATATATGATGGCGGGCTTAAAATAGAAGCTATGGCAAATGTTGCAATATTATATAAAGGAAAAAATGGAAGAGAATTATTCTGCGTTTCAGATAATGTGCCTTTATACAAAGAAATAACAGTAGATGAATTAAAGCCTAATATGGAATACTTTACAGATTTCTGCTTGCAGTCTTTTGAGTATGATGTTAGACAAGATGACATGGGTGAAAGTAGAATAATAGATGTTGAATTCTTGGTTAAAGCTACTACCAATGTTATGTATAAAGAAGAAGTAGAAGTAATTCAAGATGGATATTCTCCAACTAAACAGTTGAATATGGAGACTAAAGAAAATAATATTAATGTTATCCAAGGGCACGGATATAATGAATGCATAGTTAAAGGTGATATTGAGGTTAAAGAGGATAACTTAAAACCAGTTAAAGTTATAATGACAACTGGTGGGGCAACAATCACTGATAAGTATGTTAAGAATGATAAAGTTGAAGTAGAAGGATTATTAAAGGTTTGTGTACTATATACATCAGAGGATGAAGAAAAGTATGTTGTTACTTTAGAGGAAGAAATTCCATTCAGTGCTCGTGTTGATATAGCAGGAACAAACCCAAATATGCAATCTACAGCTAGTGTTGCACTAGAATCAGTAGAAGGTAGCTTAGAAGGCGGAAATATAACTGTTAGAGCTATAGTTAAGGTTCATTGTAAGGTATACTACACTGTAAAGAATAAATTTGTAGTTAGTATGTCAGTGAATGAAGGAGAAGTTCCAAAGAAAAAGGCCAGTATAATAATATATGTAGTTCAGCCAGAGGATACTCTTTGGGGAATTGCTAAAAAATATCTTACAACTATAGGTGAGATTGTATCCCTAAATGATTTATATGATGAGGATATTAAGCCATCTCAAAAATTAATTATTCCTGGAAGAGCTGTAGTTTAAAAATGATTAATACCATAGAGATTAAAATTAATTAATCTCTATGGTTATTTTTATTTTCTATAAAATATTTAGTAATGATATTATTAAAATATCATTTGTGTAAAAATCTTGACGTAGTATAAGAAAAAGATTATTCTCATTGATAGTGAGGTGTTTATATTATGAAGATTAAGGCCTATGGAAAAATCAATATTGCTTTAGATATAGTTGGGAAAAGAGAAGATGGATATCATATTTTAAGAATGATTATGCAAACCGTTGATATTTATGATGAGCTTGAATTCAAAAAAAATGAGCCAGGAATACATATAACTAGTAATAAGGACTTTGTACCTACAGATAGAAGGAACTTAGTCTATAAAGCTATAGAAATGTTTTGTGATACATATGGAGTTGAGAAAGCTGTATCAATTCATATTGAAAAGAATATACCTGTTGAAGCTGGAATGGCAGGGGGAAGTACAGATGCGGCAGCAGCTTTAAGAGCTATGAGAGATATGTATATGCCTCATATCAGTGATAATGAACTTATGACTCTTGGAGTGAGAATTGGAGCTGATGTGCCTTACTGTATAAAGGGAGGCACTGCTCTTTGTGAGGGCATTGGAGAAATCATAACCCAGCTTAAGCCATTTAAGGATAAGACACTAGTTGTAGTTAAGCCTAATTTTGGAGTTTCAACTGTAGCTACTTATAAAGGATTTAAACTTAGTGAGGTTAATGAACATCCTAAGGTAGATGAATTAATTTTAGCTATGGAGAACGATGATTTAAATTATGTAGCAGAAAATATGATGAATTTATTAGAGCTAGTTACTTTAAAAGAACATAAAGAAATTGATGAAATAAAAGAATTTATTTGTGGTGAAGGAGCCTTAGGATCGATGATGAGTGGCAGTGGACCTACAGTGTTCGGTTTCTTTGAAGATGAGGATAAAGCAAGAGCTTGTGCAGAAAAATTAATGGTGGATTATTCAGAGGTTTTTGTTACAAGAACTATATAGAGTTAAGGTGTCAAGAAGTTAAATTTTTGACACCTTTTATTTTTGCATATTCTTAATATGAAAAGCTCAAACTAAAACGAGATATTATTATAAGTTTAAGGAGATAAAATCATGATGGAAACATTGATAGAGAGAGTTGACATATACTTAGTTTTACTGGTTTTAGTGACAGTATATATGCTTACTATTAGTGACGGGAGGTACTTTTATAGAGGTGGTAAACCACGGGCTAAGAATCAAAGCATAGCGATTGGAGTAGCTATGATAATAATTACATTAGGGTTATATGTAGTTAGACAAATGTGGTTATAGGAAAATGAATGTATAAGGAAGGAGTAGATTCTATGAAGGATAAAGTGCGTACTAATATTTCTAAGAGTACTAAAGAGAATATGGAATACGTTAAAGGACTTTTTAAGGATACTGGTGATATGGTCTTTAGAGAGTTCAACTGCGGTAGCATTCTCTGCGGTATGGTTTATATAGACGGAATGGCAGATAAGATATTACTAGATGATTATGTAATAGAGCCTTTAATGGAAATGGCTGGAGAAATAACAGATCCTATGGAGCTTAAGGCTAGAGTTATTGCAGCTTCTGATATGAGGGAGGTTAAGAGCCTAAAGGATGGATTAACTGCTGTGTTATCAGGGGAAACTTTAGTTTTCATAAATGATTTTCCTGGGGCACTAATAGTAGCTACAAGAAGCTGGCCTAATCGTGGTGTGACTGAACCTTCTTCAGAAACTGTAATAAGAGGACCAAGAGACGGGTTTACAGAAACAATTAGATTTAATACTGCGCTTTTAAGAAGAAGAATAAGAGATGTTGGATTAAAAATAGAATCATCTCAGTGTGGGGTTAGGTCTAAGACTGATATATCATTGGTTTATATAGACGACATTGTTAATACGGAAGTACTACAGGAACTAAGAAGGAGAATAAAGAGAATAGATATAGATGCAATTTTAGATAGTGGGTACATAGAACAATTTATTGAGGATAATGAGAAAACACCGTTTCCACAGGTTCAAAGCACGGAGAGACCTGACGTAGTATCAGCGGCTTTATATGAAGGCAGAATAGGTATAATTGTTGATGGTTCGCCTTTTGTACTTATTGTTCCTGCAGTTTTGGTAGATTTTTTTCAAGCTCCAGATGATTATTATTCTAGCTGGATAACTGGAACTGTGGTTAGATTTTTAAGATTGGCAGGAATAATGATAGCTCTTGTTTTGCCGGCGTTATATGTGGCGGTCACGTCCTTCCACTCAGATTTAATACCTACAAAATTAGCTTATACTATTGCGGCATCTAGGGAGGGTGTTCCTTTTCCAGCATATATGGAAGTATTTTTGATGGAAGCTGCTTTAGCTTTCTTAATACAAGCGATTATTAAATTGCCAAAGGCTATAAGTTCAACAATAGGTATAGTTGGAGGTCTTATCATAGGACAGTCAGCTGTTACAGCAGGATTAGTAAGTCCTATAATGATTATAATTTTGGGGGTTACAGCTATAACGACATTTTTAATTCCGAATTATGAGATAACATCTGCCTTTACTTATTTTAGAATTATGATTATTATCCTTTCAGCTATGTTGGGTCTATACGGAATAATGTTAGGTGTTATATTTTTAATAATTCATCTAACTAGGATAAAGAGCTTCGGAATACCATATTTTGCACCTGCAGTAGATTTGGTATGGAGTGATTTGAAAGATTTATTTGTGAGACTGCCTCTTAACAGATTTATCAAGAGACCTGGATTTTTAAAGCCTAGAAATGTTGTAAGACAAAAGAAAGATAGTAATTAAGGGAGGATGAACTGTGGAGAAGAAAGGATTTATTGAGGAATTTGCTTTGTTTGTAAGTCTTTCAGTTTCTATGATAGGGGTTGGAATATTCTATGCGCCATCAATTGTTGCTAAATATATCGGACCAGGTGGATGGATATCAGCATTAATTACGGGAGTTGAAATTTTTATAATTCTTTTATGTATATACAAGGTAATAAAGTTAAATAAATTTAAGGATATAACCTTTATACTTACTGGTACCTATGGAAGATTCTTGGGAAAGATAATTTCACTCATATATTCATTGTTGATATTGATAGTTTTATCTTTGTCTCTTAGAACTTTTTCTGAAGTTATAACTATGTATTTGCTACGAAACACTCCAACAGAAGTAATTATTATAACTTTTATATTTACAGGAATGTACTTAAGCAGAGGAGGGCTCGCTAATGTAGTTCATTTTAATGAGATAGTATTTTGGCTTATGTTTGTGCCTATAGGAATAATGTTATTATTGACTCTTCCTGCTGCAGATTTTAGTAATTTACTTCCTATCGGAGGATATCCAGTAAAGGATTATATTATGTCTAGCTTTGAAATTCTATTTCTATTTAATGGGTTCTCTATGGCGTTTATACTAATACCTTATGTAAAGAAGAGAAAAGCTATAAAGTCTATAATGTTTACCAGCAGTATTTTCGTAACGGTCTTTTATATCATAATATTCATTTTGGTATCTGCAACTTTATCATATGTGCAAACTGCGGATAGTATATTTCCAACAATAACGATGCTTCAGTCTATAAGCTCCAATAGTGGGATTTTAGAAAAGTGGGATAGTTTGGTAATGGCATTGTGGGTTATATTTTACTTCACGTCCTTTGCTAATATTTATTATTTTGCATCAAGTATACTAAAGGATGTGTTTTCTTTAGAAGATATTAGAACTTCATCGATGATATACGTACCAATCGTATATCTTGCAGCTATGTTGCCAGAGAATATTATTAATGTTAGGAATACGAAATATAATTACCTTAGAGTAGGTTTTATAGCTATTATTTTAATTATTATTGGTGGCACTTTAGTTATAAGTTTAGTTAAAAATAGGAGGAGGAGCGTTAGTGAAAAATAAGGTTTTAAAAATCATTCCAATCTTAACATTAGCACTGCTACTCACAGGCTGTTGGGATAGAATAGAAATTGATAGAAGGGCATTTGTCTCAGTAATAGGTATAGATATTGGAAAAGACGTAGATAAAAAGGATATCTTGAATAGTGATGCAGATGTTAGTGCTTATAGAGATTTAAATACGGTTAAAATTACTTATGGGTTTCCAGACCTCAGACATATGGATACACAAAAGGGAACAACGGAAGCGATTTCTCTTACAGTAGAAGGGTATTCTTCAACGGATGCGTATTTTAAAGCTGTTAGCAAAAGTAGCAGAAGTCTTCATTTTGGTCATAGTAAGCTATTGATATTAAGTGATAAACTATTTAACTATCCTGAGTTGGGAAAAGAAATAATGGATTATATAGAAAGAGAACCTAACTTAAATAGGTCTATAAACGTTGTAATTGTAAAGGGTGACACAGAGGATTATATAAAAGTCAAACCTATGATGGAGGATGGTATAGATAGCTACATTACTAATTTGCTAGCAAATAGTAGTATTAATGGAGCTCTATCACCTATAACGCTTACTAAATATATTGATATGGTTAAATCTAAGGCTGTTAGTATGCTGCCTGTATTTTCTCAAAAGAATAAGGATGATGTAGAGTTAGATGGAGTAGCTGTTATTAAGGACAATGAAATTAAAGGTTACCTGGATAATGACCAAACTGAAAATATACAAATCCTTAGAAGTGATATTGGTTCTAGTAAAAAGGTAGTAATAAGTGGAGGGCATCCTGTAGATTACTCTATTGAGCATGTGGATACTAATTTAGATATAAAATATGTAGATAATAAGATTCACATGTACTATACAATTTTCGCTGAGGGTGGCTTGGTTGGATATTATACAGATGCTAAGGAGTTAGAAGGTAAAGATATAAAAAACTTAGAAAAACAATTTAATGAGCAAATGGAAAAGGAACTACTTCAAGTTGCTTATATGACAAAGGATGAGATGAATTTAGATGTATTAGGGATTCAAGACAAAGTAAAAAAATATCATAATAGGCTTTGGAATGATATCAAAGATAATTGGGAAGAGGAATTTCACAATGCTGAAATATCTATTACTGTAAAGAATCAAATAAGAACTGTTGGTATTGCTAATTAATTAGATTATTAATTTTTTATAATGTGTATATAACTTGTCCAAGTGGTAACAATTTAGGTATGAAGAATTAGTGTTTTAGGAGGAAGAAACATGAAGAAAATCACACCAATAATTGTTACCCTTTTTATTGTATTAATAGTTGGAATTGAAGTAGGGAGTATTGAATTAGTACGAGCTAATAAAAATAATATAACAGCAGAAATCAGCAGTGGAGATGAGGTTACAATAGAAGATATCTCAAGTAAGCTGATAAGATTTCATGTTATTGCAAATAGCGATGGAGAATTAGATCAAGAACTTAAACTAAAAGTTAGAGATAAAGTTCTGGAATATATTCAACCAATTCTTAAGGAAAGTACAAGTCTAGAAGAATCTAGAGAGATATTAAAGGATAAAAATGATGAAATTTTAGCTATAGCAGATGATGTAATAGCGGATAATGGTTATAGTTATAAGGCTGAATCTACTTTATCTAAGGAGTACTTTCCAGTGAAAACTTATGGGAATATAACTCTTCCTCAAGGAGAATATGAGGCTTATAGGATAATAATAGGTAGCGGTGAAGGACAAAATTGGTGGTGTGTTATGTTTCCTCCTATTTGTTTTGTGGACATAACTAAAGGTGAGATAGCTTATGAAGAAACAGAAAATGAAATGAAAAGTGTACTTAGTGAAAAAGAATTTGATAGTGTAGATAACACAAATAAAGAAGGTAAGAAGAACACCAATAAAGAAAGTGAAGATAATATTAATAAACAAACTGTAAATAATACAGATTTAGATAATAAGAATACTAATATAGTAGACAATAGCGAGGATCAGAATATTGTAGTAAAGTTCAAATTTGCGGAAATGCTGAAAGGATTATTAAAGTAAAGGCCAATGTGCATCTATGTTGGTGAATTACGGGTGTTAATAATATAAGGTTAGAAAAACATATTTATATTGAATATAATGGTGAACATAGATAAAATAAAGAGTATAATTATTTATGTTCACTATTTATTTTGCATATGAATAATGTGTACAGAGGACAAAATTTTTTAGGAGTGATAAAAATGAAAAAGAAAATAGCAATATTATTTGGTGGTCAATCTACAGAACATGAGGTATCAAGAGTATCTGCAACGTCTGTTTTAAATCATATAGACAATGAAAAATATACAGTATATCCTATTGGAATAACAAAGGATGGAAAGTGGTTTCAGTATAAAGGCGATATAGAAAATATAGGTAGTGGCAAATGGGAAACTGATTTAGAGAATAAAATTGATGGTGGAATTAATCTATTACTTAATAAAGAGGTTGATGTTGTGTTCCCAGTGCTTCATGGTATGTACGGGGAAGATGGAACTATGCAGGGATTCTGTAAATTAATGAATCTTCCATGTGTAGGACCTTCAGTTATGAGTTCTGCAGTTTGTATGGATAAAGTTTATACAAAGTATTTGTTAGAGCATGAAAGAATAAAACAAGCTGACTATGTAGTTGTAAATGCCTTCGATTATAATAAAGATTCAAAACAATTTATATATGATATTGAAAGTAAATTAGGATATCCTTGCTTCGTAAAGCCAGCTAACAGTGGTTCTTCAGTAGGGATAACAAAGGCTCACGATAGAGAGAGTTTAGAAGTCGGACTTGTAGAAGCTTTAAAATATGATAGAAAAGTCCTTGTAGAGGTTGGATTAAATGCTAGAGAAATAGAAGTTGCCGTATTAGGAAACGATAATCCTAGGGCTTCTGTTGCGGGAGAGATAATTCCAGCTAAAGAATTCTATGATTATGAAGCTAAATATCAAAATGCATCATCTAAGCTATTGATACCAGCAGCATTAAATGATGATGAAATGGTAAATATAAGGGAATCAGCAGTTAGAATTTACAAGAAATTAGATTGCGCAGGAATGGCGAGAGTTGATTTCCTTGTAGATAAGGAAAGTGGGGAAGTATACTTAAATGAAGTTAATACCCTTCCAGGTTTCACAAGTATAAGTATGTATCCTAAGATGTGGGAAGCTACAGGATTAAGTTACAGTGAGTTAATAAATGAATTAGTGGAACTTGCAATAGAAAGAGGAGAAAAATAGTTATTTTTTTCTAAGTCATTACTTTCAAGTTGATTAAGTGAAAAGATAATAGTAGAATGAGACTGTACCAATGATAAAAGTCTTATGCTAGTTATATAGCATATGGTACACCATATTATAAAAAGGTTAGGTGAATATTTATGACAAGAGCATTAGCAATGGTTTCAGGTGGACTGGACAGTATTCTTGCAGCAAAATTAATTAAGGATCAAGGAATTGAGGTAATAGGTATATGCTTTAGATCTCACTTCTTCAACGAAGAAAATGCAAAGAAGATGACAAAGCAAATTGATATTCCCTTAAAAGTTGTGGATTTTAGTTCAGCTCATTTTGAGATGGTTAAGAATCCTAAGAATGGATACGGTAAGAATATGAATCCATGTATAGACTGTCATGCTATGATGATGAGATACTGTGGACAGCTACTTGAAGAGCTTGAAGCAGACTTTATAATAACAGGTGAAGTTTTAAATCAAAGACCGATGTCGCAAAATAGAATGGCTCTAGATAGAGTTAAAAAAGAGAGTGGAATTGCAACTAAAATTCTAAGACCTCTATGTGCAAAAATGCTTGTTCCGACAGAGATGGAAGAGAGCGGACTTGTAGATAGAGAAAATCTTATGGATATTCAAGGAAGATCTAGAAAAATTCAAATGGAGCTAGCAGAAGAATGGGGAATTAAAGAGTATCCATCACCAGCAGGTGGATGTAAGCTTACCGAGCCAAACTATTCAGTTAGACTTAAGGAACTATTATCTTTCAATAAAAATCCAGAAGAGAGAGAATTAGGTTTATTAAGAGTAGGACGTCACTTTAGAGTAACCCCTGCTGCCAAGGTTATATCTACAAGAACTCAAGATGAGTTAGCTATAATAAAGCAATATTTAGGAAAAGATGATACTATATTATTAGTTAAGGATTTTAATGGATCTATGGTTGTAATTATTGGAGAGGCCACAGAGGAAGTTATAAGTTTTGCATCTAAAGTTGCTATAAGATATAGTAAGGGAAAAGATGAACCAAAGGTAACAGTTAAATATTCTAAATTTGGAGAACAAGTTCATGGTACTATAGAAGAAACTTGTGCTACAGACGAGGAGTTAGATACTCATATAATCCAATAAAGATTTATTTGAGGGAAGTGAGGGGTGGATTATGGATAAAGGTGCAGTTATTAGTGTATGCAGTATACAAAACAATGATGAAAGTGAACGTATTGAAATAGTTAGTCCAGGAGCATTTTTTAAGGAAAATGACGAATATGTAGCTACTTATGAAGAAACAGAACTTTCAGGTCTTGGCGATACATTAACAACTTTTCGTATAGGACATAATTACTTTAATCTTATTAGACAAGGGGATATAAATACTACAATGGAGTTTAAGAATGGAAAGAGAGCATCTATTCTTTATAACACACCTCATGGTGGAATGTGTATCAGAATTAAAACTAATAAGATAAAAATAGATATGAGTGATAATGGTGGTAAAGTAAATGTAGATTATGATGTGATTGTTGCTAAAGATCAAATCATAAACACTAAGCTTGAAGCTACTATAAAAGTAAAAGAATAATAGATTACTTCAGAAGAGCTGTACACAATAAAATAAGGTGTATGGCTCTTTTTTTATAATTTTTGTGTAATGTAAAAGGAGAGAAGTGTGTATAGTTTTGATGATATTTTAGGAATTAGCAGTGAGATAAGAGAAGTAAAAGAGCTAGGACAAAGAGTGTGTAATTCTAGGTCTCCAGTTTTTATATATGGTGAAACTGGAACTGGAAAAGAGATGATGGCACAAGCTATTCACAATGAGTCTATAAGGAGACGTAAGCCTTTTATAGCTCAAAATTGTGCCGCTATTCCAGAAAATCTTTTAGAGAGCATATTTTTTGGCGTTGGCAAAGGTGGATTTACTGGAGCTGTAGAAATGGAAGGTCTCTTTGAAGCTGCTCAAGATGGAACATTATATCTTGATGAACTAAATTCTATGGATTTAAATTTTCAAGGAAAGCTTTTAAGAGTATTACAGGAAGGCGAACTAAGGAGACTTGGCGAAAATCTTACAAGAAGAGTAGATGTAAGAATAATTGCTTCGGTAAGTGAAGAACCTAACTTATTGCTTAAAACTAATAGGTTGAGAAGAGATTTATACTATAGACTTAATGTATTAAGAATTAATATGCCTAATTTAGATTCACGTAAGGATGATATTCCTTTTCTTATTAATAATTTTTTGGAAAAGCATAATAAAAAATCGGGAACTAATATTAAGGGAATTAGTAAAGAAGCCCTAGATTTAATGATAAAGAAGTCTTATGACGGGAATGTGAGGGAATTAGAACACTTAGTAGAGGGAGCGGTGATTTGTAAAAGAGAAGGTATTCTTGATGTGGAGGATATTGGTATAAATAATATTGCAGATACGTCTCTACGTGCAAGGCTAGAGAATATGGAGAAGAAGTATATAAGAGAAGCCTTGATAATTTGTAATTATAATATAAGCAAAGCTAGTAGTTTTCTAGATATACCAAGGCAAACCCTTCAATATAAGATGAATAAGTATAATCTTTATGATAAAAAATAAATCTTTTGAAGGGTTTACTTTTAAAATTCATATTAACTCTCCTTCTATAAAAGCTATTCTAGCTTAAAATTAAATTTCGATAAATTATAAAACTGAGATGTATAAATCTTGTACTAACGGATAAAATAACAATAAAGTATTTAATTACCATAACAATATTATATATTCTTTAGTACCTGCAATAAATAGTATTATTTTTGTTGTAGATTACAAAAAAAATAGTGTATACTTATAAAGTAAAAACTAAAAAATATTATCAGGATATAATTTGGGCAAAGTACATATATTCATATACTTTATCAATACATATGTAAAATCATAAAATGAAATTTATTTTCCACAAATAGTTTTTCATTTGAGCAATTTTGTTAATCTTCCATTTAGTAAGTTTCAAATTGAAGTCATATATATAAGTTTCCAAAAGGTAGTTTTATTTAAAAAATATATATTAATTAGGAGGTGATCCTTTGAATAATGATAATTTATATAGCAAGGGTGTTATAGAATTAAAAACTATTGCAAAGGAATTAGGAATAAAAAATATTTCCAAATTCAAAAAAAATGAATTAATTGATGAAATAAATAAAGTGTCACAAAGTGATACAACTGAACAGCCAGCAAAAGCAACATTCGAGCCAGCTGAAATCAAAAGAGAAGGTGTAGTTCTTAGAGAAAGAATTGCTCCAAAAGATAAGGATGAGGATACTACTGTGATAAAAAATAGTACAGAGACTGAAACTACATATAGTGCAGATACACAAAGAGATAATGCAAGTGTAGATATGAATAGAAATATTTATAGAGAGCAAACAGATGAAGAGAGAAGTGCAGCAATTGAAGACAAACGTGAAAGGCTAAAGAGTCTTATAAGTGAGTCGGAGACAGCAAAGGGAGTATTTGAGCTTAGTGATAATGCAAATTTTGGACTTCTTAGAATGAATAATTATCTAAGTGGAAATGATGATATTTATGTTTCTATATCTCAGGTGAGAAGATTTAATTTAAAAACTGGGGATGAAGTTGAAGGTAAAGTTAGAATGTCTAAGGATGGAGAAAAGTATAAGGCTCTTCTTCAGGTTAGTAAGATAAATGGAGAAAATCCAGATAAAGCAGTTGGAAGAGTTCCATTTGAAAAACTTATACCAATATATCCAACAGAAAGATTACAACTTGAAACTGCAGATTCAAGAGATTTATCTACAAGAATCATGGACGTTATTGCGCCTATAGGAAAAGGACAAAGAGGTGTTATTGTAGCACCGCCTAAGGCTGGAAAAACTTCTATTCTAAAGAAGATTGCTCACAGTATAGCTGATAATCATCCAGAGGTTAAGGTTATAGTTTTACTTATTGATGAGAGACCTGAAGAGGTTACTGATATGCAGAGGTCTATACAAGGGGATGTAATTTACTCAACCTTTGATGAAGAACCAGAACATCATGCAAAGGTTGCTCACATGGTTCTTGAAAGAGCAAAAAGAATGGTGGAGCAAGGTCAAGATGTTATAATTCTTCTAGATAGCTTAACAAGACTTGCAAGAGCGTATAACTTAACTATAACAAGAACAGGTAGAACTTTATCAGGGGGACTTGATACAGGAGCATTATTAATGCCTAAGAAGTTCTTTGGTGCTGCAAGAAATGTTGAAGAAGGCGGAAGTTTAACTATATTAGCTACGGCTTTAGTTGAAACAGGAAGCAGAATGGATGATATGATTTTTGAAGAGTTTAAGGGAACAGGTAATATGGAAGTTCACCTTGATAGACAGCTTCAAGAGAGAAGGATTTTCCCAGCTATAGATATATATAAATCAGGAACTCGTAGAGAAGATTTATTACTTACCCAAAAGCAGTTAGAGGTATCTTATGCTATTAGAAAGATAATGTATAAGACTGGTAACCCTCAAATTGTTACTGAGAAGTTATTAGAGTTATTATCTAAAACTAAGAGTAATGAAGAATTCTTTGAATTAGTATCTAAAAACCAAGATATTCTTAAATAAATTATGATATTAAATACCCCAAAGAGAAGTTTTTTATTTCTCTTTGGGGATAAATTATATAAATTCAATTTGAAATTATATTTTTAAATACAAAAATAGGAGAAGTAAAAACTTCTCCTAACTTAAAAATATATATGATTATTCGCTCTTAAGGTTGAACTTCTTCATGAATCTGTCAACTCTTCCGCCAACATCTACATTCTTTTGCTTACCTGTGAAGAATGGATGACATTTTGAACAAATATCAACTTTTAACTCGTCTTTAACAGATCCAGTTGAAAAAGTATTTCCACATGCACATTTAACAACAGCTTCATTGTTGTACTTTGGATGTATTCCGTTTTGCATTACATTTCACCTCTTTCGATATTACATATATATCCGTATTATCAACTACTAGATTATATCATATGCATATTTTTGAGTCAAGATGAAGAATTGCTAATGTTTATTTTTCCTAATACAATTTGTACTTATAATATTAATTTGATTAATCATATCTTTTCTAATAAAATAATAGTAGATAATTAATGAATATACTATGGAGGAATATGACTATGAGCAAGCTATACTTTAGATACGGAGCAATGAACTGTGGGAAATCTACAAACCTTCTTCAAGTAGCTTTTAATTACGAAGAAAGGGGAATGAAGGTAATTATAATAAAACCTAAAACTGATACAAAAGGTGGAGACAAGATAGTATCTAGATTAGGAGTTACTAGACACGTAGATTTAAGTTTTGGGGCTGAAGATAATATATTTACTTCAGTAGAAAGTTATATTAAGGAAAATGGAGATATTCACTGTATCTTGGCAGATGAAGTTCAATTTTTCAAATTAAAACAGATAGATGAGCTTTTTAAAATAGCAGTAATATTAAATGTGCCAGTAATTTGTTATGGATTAAGAACTGACTTCCAAATGGAAGGTTTTGAAGGTAGTAAGAGATTGCTTTTACTTGCCCATAGCTTAGAGGAGCTTAAAACGATTTGTAAATGTGGTAAAAAAGCATTAGTTAATGGAAGAAAAATTAATGGTAAGTTTGTGTTTGAAGGAAATCAAGTTGCTATAGACATGGAAGATGATGTTCAATATGAATCACTTTGTCCTCAATGCTATTTTAAGTATAAAGCTCTTGCAGAAGATCAAAAGCAATAGTGTTTGCCCATAGATTTATTAAAAAGAAGTAAGAAAAAAGGTAGGTGTTATTATGGGAAAGAAGACAACCGTTGGAGGTCAGGCGGTAATAGAAGGTGTAATGATGAGAGGCACCAAGGGGTTAGCCACAGCAGTAAGACTTCCAAATGGTACAATTGAAGTAAAGAAAGAGAATAGTACGAGTTTGACTAAAAAAAATAAATTTTTAGGACTTCCAATTATAAGGGGATTTGTTTCACTGATAGAGTCTTTAGTGGTAGGAATTAAAAGCCTAGAGTATTCAGCATCCTTCTTCGAGGATGAGGATGAAGAAGAGTCTAAGTTCGATAAATGGTTTGATAAAACATTTAAAGAGAAGGGTGATAATGTGCTGATGGGAATATCCCTAGTATTATCTCTAACATTTTCAGTTTTATTATTCTTTATCCTACCGACAGCTTTAGCTAGTATTGTAAAGAAATATGTAACTGATAATACATTAGCTTTGAATGTTATGGAGGGTGTAATTAGAGTACTAATATTCTTAAGTTATATAGTTATTATTGGGAAAATGAAGGATATATATAGACTTTATCAATATCATGGAGCAGAGCATAAGACTATATTCTGTTATGAAAGTGGAATAGAGCTGACTCCCAAAAATGCTAAGAAGTTTGGAAGGCTTCACCCAAGATGTGGAACTAATTTTATGTTTTTGGTTATGGTTATTAGTATAATTATTTTCTCTTTTACAGGATGGGAATCTATAGGACAAAGAGTAATTTCCAGGGTTCTATTATTACCACTAGTATCAGGGATAACCTATGAAATTATAAGATGGTTAGGGAAAAGTAATAGCTCTATATCAAAAGTTATTGCATGGCCAGGACTATTATTGCAGAAGATAACTACAAAGGAGCCAGATGAAAAGATGTTGGAGGTTGCAATAGCATCTTTAAAGGCCGCAGAGGGGTTAGAATAGAATAAACGAGGAATAATATGAAGATAAGTGAAGTATTAGCAAGAGGATACAGCCTTTTAAAGGAGGCCCAAATAGAATCATACATAATAGATACACAGCTATTATTATGTAAAGTTATGAATGTAAATAAGTTATATCTAATTATGAATAGAAATGAAGAAGTAACTGAGAAAGCTGAGGTTGAGTTTGATAGTCTTTTAAATAAAAGAAAAAACAAAATGCCTATAGCATATATACTTAATGATGTAGAATTTATGGGATTGAATTATTATGTTAAAGAAGGAGTTTTAATTCCAAGACCAGATACTGAGATTCTTGTAGAGGAATGTATTTCTATAATAAAAGATAAAAGTATAACTACAGTATGTGATATGTGCTGCGGAAGTGGTGCTATAGGGTTGGCTATTGCAAGCCATGTTGAAAACACAAGGGTTTGGTTGTATGACATAAGTGAAATTGCGTTAGAGGTTAGCGTAATTAATAGTAATAACCTAGAATTAAGGGAAAGAACAACGATTACAAGAAGTGATTTATTTGAAGTACCTGCAAACCAAGGCTTAAAGTTTGACATGATAGTTTCTAATCCACCATACATTGAAGAACATGTAATTCCAACTTTGATGGAGGATGTTAGAGATTATGAGCCTCACTTAGCACTATCAGGTGGTGTAGATGGGTTAGACTTCTATAGAAGAATTTGTAGTGATGGTAAGAAGCAATTAAATCCTGAAGGATATATGTGTTTTGAGATTGGATATAATCAAGAGGGAGAGATTAAAGAGCTTTTAAAGGAACATGGTTTTACCAATGTGTATAGCTTAAAAGATCTAGGTGGGAATTACAGGGTTGTTATAGGAAAGTTATCATAGGGGAGAAGGAGTTTCCTTAAGTAAGCCTCCAAATTTTATATTTGGATAAGGCGCACTTACTCATTCGAATGAATATGAGAAGGAGTTTCCTTATACAATAAAATTATGATATAATGTAACGATGTGAAAAAGAAGTTTATGATTAAATTACGGAGAGTGTTATATATGTTAGAGAGATTAGATTTTTTAGAAAATAAATATGATGAGTTATCCAATAAGATTAGTGATCCTAGTATAATGGCAAACCAAAAGGAATGGCAGAAGCTTTGTAAAGAGCATGCTGAGGTTGAAACAATTGTTGGAAAGTATAGAGAATATAGAGAGGCAGAAAGTGCATTAGCAGATAACAAGGAAATGCTTAATGATGAATCAGACAGAGAAATGAGAGAGATGATTCAAGAGGACATTAAGTCATTAGCAGAGCAGGTTGAAAAGGTTAGAGAAGAAATAAGAATTCTTCTATTACCAAAGGACCCTAATGACGATAAGAACGTATTTATCGAAATTAGAGGTGGAGCAGGTGGAGACGAAGCAGCTCTATTTGCAGCAAACCTATTTAGAATGTACACAAGATATGCGGAAAGACATAGATGGAAAGTTGAAATGATGAGTTCCAATGAAACTGATATCGGTGGATTCAAAGAAGTTGTATTCATGGTTAAAGGTGATAAGACATACAGTAAACTTAAGTATGAGAGTGGAGTTCATAGAGTTCAGAGGGTTCCAGATACAGAATCAAGTGGAAGAATTCATACATCTACAGCTACAGTTGCGGTACTTCCAGAAGTTGAAGACGTAGATATAGATATAAACATGAATGATATTAAAGTTGATGTGTTTAGAGCGTCAGGAAACGGTGGACAGTGCGTTAATACAACTGACTCTGCTGTAAGAATGACTCACATACCATCAGGACTTGTTGTATCTTGCCAAGATGAGAAATCACAACTTAAGAATAAAGAAAAGGCATTAAAAATATTAAGAGCTAGATTATTCGAAGCTGCACAAGCTGAAAGATCTAAAGGAATAGCTGATGATAGAAAGAGCCAAGTAGGAACTGGAGATAGAAGTGAGAGAATAAGAACTTATAACTATCCTCAAGGAAGAGTTTCAGACCACAGAATAGGGTTAACTCTTTATAAATTAGAAGCGTTCCTAGATGGAGAAATTGATGAAATGCTAGATGCATTAATAACTACAGACCAAGCTGAAAAGATGAAAGAAATGGGTAATGGTATTTAATTTTTTAATACTTGTAGGTTAGGAGTGTAGTATATGGATATAAATAAAGTCCTGAAGAAGCAAAGAAAATCTTATATAGGATTTATGCTATCCATGGGCTTTATTTTTCTGTTAATGCCTATGATATTATGGATAACAGAGCAAATTAACACATTTTTTTTAGGGTATCTTATCGTTATTGAGGCCTTAATATTAGCTCTGATGATTACGAGATATAACGAGGAGTATTTAAAGAGTGAGATTATTAGTGATAAGATTGTAATTCGGATTATAGGTGGAAGAGTAAAATACAAAATTTCCTATAGTAAGGTTGCTATCGTACATACAATTCCTCAGGATAAGTATTTTGATATACTTATAATAACTAAAT
>DALZNT010000042.1:0-26246 GCA_032005505.1 Clostridium sp.
AAAATCAGCTTAATATTGTGCGACTTTTTATGTCCAAGTTATTGACATAGGTCCACCCTTACATATTTAGAATTTCAGTTCTTTTGAAACATCAGTAATCAATTTTCCTAATAAAACTTCACTAGATTGATCTACTGGTATATTTCCTACAATACTTTCTATAACTTCTTCTCTAGTCTTAAAAATATTTTTATTAGTTTCCCATATTAAATCTATATAATCCTCAGAGTATATCATTTTTTTTCTAATAAGATCCACTACAGTATTAGTATGATATTGATATAAATTTACGATACCAAAACAATTAATATTATTACGCGCTTTCTGAATATCATTTATATCTTTACTCAAGTTATCATTTAATATAATTTCTATGTCACCTAACCCGTCTACTCCACTATAGCTTCTATAAATATAACTAAACTCCACATAATCATTAAGCGATTCTTCATATGGATTTAGATGTGTGTCATATGAAAACTCTTTTGTACCTTTTAAACTTGAATTACAAAATTTACACGAAGGTACTAAATTATAAATTGAAACAGATAAATACGGATACCTTCCCTTTGAATAAAAATGATCTAAATCTGCTCTAACTTTACCATCCTTTGAGTATATAGGTGTTATATACTGACGATTACAATAAGGACATACAATCGTTCCCAATGATAATAAAAAGTCATATGCACTCCATTGAAACGAATTAATTCTCCTCCTATATTCTTCATAATTTATAATACTTATACACTTAGTATGTTGAACGATATCGTAAAATTTCTCATTATATTTTTTTATAGAATCATAAACTTGTCCCACATATAATGTTACAGTACTATTATCTATTCTTATTTCTTTAATTGTTTCAAGTAAACTTTCAAACAATTCTCTCATTAATCTATCATTTAAATTAATTAAAATGATAGACTCTATTTTTTTAATAAGAATATTATTAAAACTCTTAATTACCAAATCATTACATCTTTTTATACTTAATCCTTGCTTTATTTTTTTTAATTCTTCCGTAATAAATTTTTTACTATAACTGCATAAGAAATCATTTTCATTATTATAATATGCCTTTAACTGTATACTCGAAAATTTTTCATATCCCATTAAACATAGAAACTCTTTCCTGTATAAATTACCATCATCTTCAAATGCTTTATCTACAGTTGGAAAATTTTTATGTATGTACGTAATAAACTTATTTAATGTTCTAGAATTTCCCAAAAAAATATTTTTTTCAATATTTTTATTTTCCACTATATTTTTAAGTTGCATGATTAATAACTTGCAAAACAAAATATGTTCACGTTTATTAATATTATTTTTCTCTGCAAAATCTTCTTTCTCCATAAATTTAATTAAATTTTCTTTCAACTTTACTTTATTTAAATAATCACTATGCTTTTTTATAACGTCATTACTAATATTAATTTTATACATCTATTTCACCTTATTTTTTAATTTTTCAAGGTATTCTAATCTGCTTTTACACCCTTCTATTTCTTTCTCTACCTCAGTAATAGAGTTGAAAAATACCCTATCATACATATCCATTAACTTTTTTCTTAATATTGGTTCTCCAAGTAATTGAATTATTTTATATATATACACTTTTTCTTTATAATCTTTATTATTTAAAACCTCTATTATATAATTTATTCGCGCTCGTGCAAATTCGCCGATTACCCCGTCCTTCATAAAAAAAGTGTTAATCAATAAATCATGTATATTGGCACCAAAAGTTCTAGTTATCCCCTTTAATTTATTAGATACCTTCATTGTAGAAAGATTATCAAGATAAATAACATTTGTGTGTGGTAAATCTGAGATAATAAATGGTGAATTTGATGTTATCACTATTTGAATGTTTTTTTTACTATAAAAAATCTGTAAAAAATCAACCAAATTTTTAAAATACTTCACTTGTATCTCTGGGTGAAGATATATGTCTGCTTCATCAATTAATAATAGTATATCTTTATCTTTCTCGTCTAAAGTATTTAACTCCCACACCATTCTAGAAAAAATATCTAAATAAGCATTGTGACCACTACTAATATCTTCATGCATATATTCAATATCTATGGTCTTATATTCTAATTCTAAATATGAATTGATTACTTCTTTAAGGTTATTGTCACTCCATGAAGTACATAATACATTATACTTAAAATCACCAAATTTTTTCGATCCAATCTTACTTTTATTTACTAATTGTGAAAAATCAGTAAGCATCGTGCAAACATCATTAATATATTCGATTACATCGCCATTATTTTCCATATAAATTTCTGTTTTTATTTTTTTATCTTTAACATAATCAACAATTTCTACCTGTTCTTTTACTATATTAATAAATATATTTAGATAATCTACAATTCCTGTAATGATATCTTCTGCTTCATATATACATTGTTCTAACTCTTCTTCAAGATCATATGTATCATTATATATATATCTGGCTTTAAAAATATTTATTTTATAAACGAATTTATTAAAATCATCATTTATAATTTTTATTTTAGCTATTTCTTCAATATCTGAATATATATTGGCATCTACTTCCTCAAATTGGGTTATAATATCTTGAACCTCATTAATATTCAAAACATAGTCTTCAAAACCATTATTTATTTCTTCTGCATAAAGTTTTATATTTTTAAACATTTTTAAGTATGTTGTATACTTATTTTCTGCATTTATAGATGTTATTTCTTCAAATACAACTTCTTTTTTTCTTTGCAACACCATTTTCAATATTTTATTACACTCATCAAATAATTTTTCATAATTACTTTCATTACTAATAATATTATTTAATTCTTTTAACATATCTTCAATATCTAATTCATATTCAATAGTTAAATTACACAATGTTTCAAATGTTATATATATAGCAAAAAAAACCTTAAAAGAATTCTTATCTGTTTTAAATGAGTCCAAATCTTGATCGAAGTCAATATCAATAATTCTACTATATATATTTCGCAGAGTTTTACCACTCTTACTATTTATCTCATCAATTCTTTTAATCAACTTATTAATTTCATCCTGATTTTCAATGAAATTCATTTCTAGCGTATCTGGTGCTGCAAATATTTCTTTAAAGCTGTTATTCCCATTTATTTGCTTATGCTCATCTAACAATAGAAAATAATTTACCTTCTTTTTAGTCTCACTTTTTTTAAATTCTTCTATTAAATCAACATCTGTATTTTGTGTTCCCTGTTTGATACTATTATAAACATAAGACCTTAATAACTTATTTGTAGAAATATCTCTTAATCGTTCATGTTCTGACAATATATTTGATTTGTCAAATATATTTGAGGCATACATAACTATCATCCTATTTATTTTTTCTTCATACTCTGTTTTGTTTAGAATTCTAAACTTTTCACTTATTTGCTTTTTCTCAATATCAATATTATCAATATAGTTGCTATAAATATAATAACAATTAGCTTCTTCCAAAACACAAACAAACTCAAAATCAACATAAACTTCAGTAAAAAGCAAATTTAAAATTTTTAAAATAGTAGTCTTTCCTGAAGAATTTTTTCCTACAACTGCAACTGCATTGGTTACACATTCAATATCCCGAAAAATATCTACATAATATTCACTTCTATTTTTAATAATTAACTTACCTTTATTAAATTCATAAAGATACTGACCTCCCATATCAATCGGTACTTCTTTTATTAAATCATTATAATTATTTATATATACAAATCTTACTATCATTCTTGCTCCTAGTTTTGTAAAATATTCTCACATATACATTTTATTATTTTATCTGTTTTACCCATAATTAACCTCCTATAAATAATTATATCATGCTTGAACACCATATAATGTTATTATATACATTTTTATTCTAAAACTTTTATACATCAAGAATAAAAAGCCAGTCGAAGTGATTCACATCCTCCAACTGACTTTATCTCAACTCTTTATTAAATTCTAACTTCTATCTCCTCCAAGTCCATCAACTTTACCACAAACTCTTCTGTACCCATCACTGTTATCTTCTCAACCCATTTATAAAACAAATCAACATCATAGTACTCTATTGGTTCATTATATTCCTTTATCTCCTCTATAAACTGCTTTGCTTTATAAGCTATTAAAGCATTCTCACTCATAGTTTTCTCCTGCCATATTGAAATGTATTTTTCTTTTTCATCTATAATTTTATTAAAGGCTATTGTAAATACTTTATCTAAATCCTCATCCTTAACATGGTCGCTATTGCATCCTCTAACGCCTTTTTTTTCATATCTGTTGGCACAAATCCACACTAACCTTTTTTCCTTATACATCCTAGTTTTTCTACCCATGTATTTTCCACATTCACCGCATATTATTTTTCCCGCCAAAGGATTACCTCTAATGCCATAATCAATCTTCTGAAGTCTATGCTTCGCTGCATATTCTTTTCGTCTTTCTCTTTCAATCTGTGCCGCTTCCCATGTGTTCTTATCTATTATGGCTGGATGGCTACCCTCTACATAATACTGTGGAACCTCACCTTTATTTATGGCTTTCTTCTTAGTTAAAAAGTCTACTGTATAACTCTTCTGCAGTAGAGCTTCCCCCTTATGTTTTTCATTTTGTAGCATTTTAGTTATAGTAGTTTCATACCACTTTGGTTTGCCGTTCCATCCACATATTCCATCTCTTTCAAGCTCCCTAGCAATTCTATTAGCACTCTTCCCATTAAGGTACTCCCTATATATTCTTCTTACTATTGGAGCCTGCTTCTCATTTATTTCAAGACTACCATTCTTACCTTTTTCATATCCTAGAAACTTTGTAAAGTTAACTGAAACCTTCCCTTGCTCATATCTTCTCCTTATTCCCCAGGTTGAGTTTTCTGATATACTTCTGCTTTCATCCTGTGCTAAGGAGCTTAGTATCGTTAAAAGTACCTCTCCCTTTGAATCCAATGTTCTTATATTTTCCTTTTCAAATATCACCTCTATTCCTAGGTCTTTAAGCATCCTTACATAATTTAAGCAATCTAATGTATTCCTTGCGAACCTTGATATAGATTTAGTTATGATAATATCTATATTCCCTGCTTTGCAATCCTCTATCATTTTATTGAACTGTTCTCTCTTCTTAGTGTTTGTACCACTTATTCCTTCATCTGCATATATTCCTGCAAAAATATACTCTGAATGACTGTTTATATAATTCTTATAATAACTGACCTGTGCTTCATAGCTAGATAGTTGCTCCAACTGGTCTGTTGAGACTCTGCAATAAGCAGCCATTCGCTTTTTTACTTGTGTCTGGTTTTGAGTTGAACTCCCCTGTACCTTTCTTGCTGGTATAACTGTAACATTTCTGCCCATCTATAAAATCCTCCCTCACAATAGTTTCTTCTTCTATGTTGAGCATGCTTACAATGAAATCATCTATTTTTGTGCCATCACATACACTTTTACCGTTATTAATATAATTACTGCATTGCCATACTATCTTTTTACATGAATGTTTACTATTCCAGGTCCTTCTTCTTAAAGTTGCATCACATTTACTGCAATAAAGCATTCCTGTTAAAGTATATCTATTGGTATACTTATTCCTGTCTCCATCAAGGTTTCCTTTACTTTCTGCTCTTCTTTCAATCTCCATTTGAACTTGCTCCCATACCTCTGGAGTAACAATTGGTGAATGATTTTCTCTAACATAATAGCTCTCAACTACACCATCATTTCTTACTGAACGCTTTCTCAAGTTCTCTGGTGTATAATACTTTTGTAGAATAGCATCTCCCTTATATTTCTCATTTTTCAATATTCCTAGGATTGTTTTTCCATGCCACTGCTTACCTCCTACTGTAGGTACGCCTCTTTTATTAAGCTCCTTTGCAATCCTATCAACACCTTTACCTTTTAGATAGTCACTATAAATCTTTTTAACAATTCTTCCTTCTTCTCGATTTATAATCAAATCTCCATATCTATCCTTTGAATACCCCAAAAACCTATTAGTATTAATCATTAACTCACCTTGCTGAAACTTCTTTCTCGCCCTCCACCTAAGGTTATCACTAACATTTTCACTTTCCCCCTGTGCAAAAGCAGAAAGGATGGTAAGCATAAGCTCACCATCCTCTAATAAGGTATTTATATTTTCTTGTTCAAATAAAACTGCCACTCCTAGTGACTTAAGTTCTCTAACAACCTCTAGCATTATAGTCGTATTTCTTGCAAATCTAGATATAGCCTTAGTTATAATTAAATCAACCTTTCTGTCTCTGCATAATTGAAGCATTTGCTGAAACCCTGGTCTTTTATCACTAAAACCTGTTATTCCTATATCTGCAAAGATACCTACATACTCATATTCTGGATTATTAACTAGGATACTTTCGTAATATTGCATTTGATTTTCTAAAGAATCGTTCTGCTTCTCGTGTTCTGTTGAAACCCTAACGTATGCACATACTCTTTTCTTGCTAGCTTGCACCTTTATAATTGGCTCAATTTTTCTTACATGCACTAAAATTACTCCTTCCTATCAAAATGTTACTACTATACATCACTCACTTATCTCTTGAAGTCAAGGAAATTAAACTTATATTATAATTACTTTATATTCTTGTTATAGATAAAAAAAAAACAGCAGTACTAATTGCACTGCCGCACATAATATTTTAATATCATTATCCTTAAATTATTAAGTTCCATTGTTCTAAAAAGCATAAACTATTTTTATCATAACTTCCGTCACTAAGTTTTCTAACTATAAACTTATACTGAAGCTTTCCATTGCTGCTTGTCTCCTTTAGCTCTGCTTTTGGCACAATAAAAAAATCATTATTTTCCAACCAGTAGCATACTACAAAATCACAGTTTTTGTACTCATTCTCTGAAACTGTAAAGTGGGCATAGTTTAATCTTTTCTTATCAGATATTGAATAAATTCTTTGTCGTGTCTTAACTTCAACCTTAATTTTATTATTGTTTTCCTTATCTAATAAAACAACATCGCATCCTGCATCACCCAAATTCTGAAATACTTCCCAAGATGTATCTTTTATTAATAGATAAAGTCTAAACAAAACCATTTTTTCACCTATTTCCATTAAAAGGTGATTTATATTTTGCGGAAGTTTTTCCTTAATTATTTCTGACATACATAATTACCCCTTTTCTACACAAAAATATTACCACCTTAATTATACTATATTTATTTCTATATAGTTATCGATTAACTATCATAATTACTGCATCAAATCCAGCTACTTTGAGCTTCTTAACCTGTTTCTCTGCATTGTCTCTATTGGAATATGAACCCGTCATAACTCTAAATAATGTGGTTGGTATAGGCTTTGATTCTTGTGGCACATATTTTACACCTAACTGCTCTAATACAGACTTTGATATAGCCTGTACTACCTCACTTTTCTTTGCATCAAATATCTCATTATCTTTTGTGTTATCTATGAATCCCATCTCTACTAAAATAGCTGGAGCTTTGGTTTCTCTTAACACATGAAAATCTGCTCTTTTAACTCCTCTATTGATAAATCCAACGTCAACCATTGAACTTTGTATCTTTTGAGCCATTGCTTCAGCCTTAGCTCCTGGATTCAGATATACAAAAGTCTCTATCCCTCTTGCCTGCTCCGGTTTAAAAGCATTTCGATGAAATGAAATAAAGTAATCATAGGTATTTCTATTTTCAAAATCACTTCTTTGTTGCAAGCTTACTACTACATCAAATGTTCTTGTCTCCTCAACTATAACACCATGCCTTCTCACTTCTGCTGCAACCCGTCTTCCTATATAAAGCACATCGTCAGCTTCTCTTCTTCCACAATAAGTTGCTCCTGGATCATTGCCACCATGTCCATAATCAAAACATAATCTAGCCATTATTTCTCCTCCTTATTTAATTGAGCTAATACCTCTTTTAGCTTTATCGGAATTGGTAGACCAATCTTTGCAGTATTCTCTAAAATACTTATGCCTTCATTAGAAATGTAGAAAAAAATAACAGCAGTACGAACAGCACTACCGTTAGCAAGAAGCTTATTATCAATAATATTTGCTACACCTACAAGTAAGAAAATCAGCACCTTACGAGCTATCCCTTTAAACCCAATTTCACTAGATAGCTTCTTTTCTGAAATTGCCACCATTATTCCTGTAATATAGTCAATTATGACAATTATACTTAAGGCATATAAGAATCCATCTATCCCTCCTAACAAACCTCCAAAATAAGCACCTATAGCTGAAAATATAATTTGAATCATATTAATCACATCCTTCATTTAACCTCACTCCTTTCAAATTTAAAATATTCCATCCAACAGATTATCAATAATAAAATCATACTGTATCTTCATTGTGTTAGTTGGTGTTTTAGTTACTGGTGCTGCAAGTAATGTTTGTGCTCCAATCTTAGCTGGTCCAAATACATAATAAACATAATACGTTCCACATGCTAAGCAATATCCATAACTAAGATTTTTACTGTAAAAATATCTTTTGGTAACTGATGATATCCCTGTAGAAAAATTTACATTCTCCAACAATAATTTAAATGAATTATCGTATAAAAAATATCTATTATTGCTATCACCTAATATCCAATACTCCTTTGTTTTAGCCACACTTAATATATACCATGTGCTTCCTCCATAGCTTGGTGTTGTAATTATTCGATCTTCTACAATCCCAAAACTTTCATTTAGTTTTAATAAATGACATTCATAACTTCCATCTATCCTATAATAAATACACATATATGGAACTCCTTCAATTACAGAAAAATCCTTAATTACAGGAGTAATACCACTTGAATTCTTGTAGCTTGTTGCAGCCTTAGTTGTTTTACTTATCCATGTTCCATCTAATTGAAATTTATATATATCTATACTACTCTCCCTGTTATAGTACAAATACAAATTCAGATTATCTGCGCACATTCCATTTACTGATTCTGACTCTGTAATTTTACTCCCATCTTCCTTGTAAAAGTGCATATACTCTGTTTCTTTATTAGTAGCCGTATCTAAATTAAAACTTCTAAAAACTCTGTAATATACACCTGAAATGCTTTTAGAATATAAATAATATCCTGTGTTTTCATAGTCTGAACAATTATAGCTGATATAGTCACATATTACACTATGCTTATTTTCTACTGTTGATGTACCGAATATGTTTATCTCTGTTGAATACACTGAGTTCTTAACTGCATCTTGATACCAATATATCGTTTGAAAGGTTCCATTAGCAGCATGGGTAGGAAAATCGAATACAAAGTGCATTCTTAGCTTTCCATCAGGCATGAATTCTGAATAGCTTTCTCCTAGATTTATAGTTCCCTGTTGTGTGCTACTTCCTGAATATGGTTCATCTTTATCAGCCCACCCAATAACTTCACCTTTGAAATATTTTTCATTAGGCTCTTCTATGCCATCATGGTCTGAAAGGTATAACCTCTTAAATGGTAATTTTATATAGGTTGATGTCACACTACCTTTACATCTTAACCGTCTATAAAAACAATCAAAAAAAATTAACCTACCAACTGAATTATTAATTACATTTTCTGTTTCTGCTTTATATACCATTTCTCCTGTATTAGAATTAAACAATTCAATCGTAGCTAATCCCCTTATACTTCCTAAAGGCTTCTTTTTTCTTAATGTTTCAACACTACCATCTAATAAATTTTCATTGTATGCGATAACCTCCCTATATGCCATAAACACCACCCTTTCACTATTCTTTCTACATGCGTTAGCCTTCTATCAATTCTATATTTGCAACAGTTCCAACATTCTTATATAGTTCATCATTTACCTCGATTATTTCACCTAAAGGAGACGTATTTAATAGTTCTTCAAAAATTACTTTAGGTCCATAACTACTCATTATTGTTTCTGGATGAATTGCCTCTACATTCTGAACTACTTCTGCGTGTGGTGGGTCTGAGCTCACACCACCCTGTAGATTTCTACCATCGATCATGCACTGTAAATTATACATCGGTATAGTTACTGTTCCAGTATCACTACTAAAGCTTATACCTATATAATGGCTCCCTGCTCCTACTTGTGGTATTCCTATCGGTATGCCAATAACATTATCACCTTGCTGTAATTTCTGTCTTGGCTTAAAGGATATCTCCATACTATCCAACTCTATTTTAATTGTTAAAACACAGGCTTCACTTGCATTACAGTATAAAGTTAAATTTACACTAAGATTTGTACTTGCAACTGCTGTGATCCCTAAATATATAGGTTGAATTAAGGCTTGGGCAACTACTATTTCTTTGGGATTAGAGTAATATAGCATACTTGTTAGTGCCTGTGCCACCTTATTACCTAACTCATCTCTTACAGTGTTTAACATTGATGAAAAATCATCTTTTCTAGATGTTTTAGGTTGTCCAAGTTCAACTTTTGTATTATACCCTGTTAATAAATCTCTTCTTATTTTAATAACTTCAACTACAACATCTATATTAAATTCCTTATGTCTAACAATAACTAAATCCCCAACCATGACTTCCAGTAAACTTTTAAAATTCTCATATTCCTTAGACCTACTAAGCTCAATGAAGTCAACTTCAATATTTACATTGGTAAGTCCCATAGTTTTTGCAAACTCTTCAGCCATTGCTCTTAATGTCGGTTCATCCTCTGCATCTCTAAATTCTACTTTCCTTACAATATGAAATGGTGGATATTTATCTGTATCAAGTACTGGCACTCTAATATACTTTTCAGTTAAGATTATTCCATTGGCACCTTTGGGATAAATTTTTGTGGCTACAGTTGTAGAATCACTGGTTACCTTAATTCCTTTTATATTTTTACCATACTTAATTAAAACACCAGTTTCTTTGCCTAGCTGCTTTAAAATCTTAATATCGTAGTTATCCCTGTAAAGCTCTCCACTACCCCATCTTTCCATGATTTTAAAAATAGCCTCGGCTGAATTAAGCTCTATCATGTAAAGTGTGCTATTTATTATGATGTCACTATCTACACTATAAATTTTAGAAAGTTCATCTGCTAAGCTTTTCTCCATAGCAGTTTTAACACTACACTGAACAGCTCTTTCATCCTCTATAAAATAAGAAGCTAAGTCATAAAAAATATGCTTAGCCCACACCATGACCATATAATTATTTTCTTGTTCTTTCTCTGTCTTATATATCCTGAAAAGCTGACCATCAGCTTTAATAATATTGAACATCTCTAGAAACTCACTCTTTTTTAGAGCTTATTGGATATTCTAAATATAAACTGTAATCCCCGTTTAGTTGATGGGTAATCTCTACCTTAATACATTCATTTAGCTTTCCTAAACCATTATTGTTAAATTCGCCTTTTAATGTTCTCCTATGATACACATAAATCACTATAACCACCGCCAGTTAGGCACTACTTCAACTTTACTAACACTACCTATCCAACTAATTGTATTTACTCCAGGCGCTAGCTTAGGAAAATCTCCACTCATCTTGCTATTTAAATTCTCATTAGAGTTTCCATAACAATCTTCAATTACACTATTTATAGTTATGCTGTTTGAAATCTCTTTCAAAAATATCTCTTCATCATTTATAACTAATGTTATGTTACCACTACCATAAACACCTATGATTGGACTACTTTCTACTGTTCCGATGTTGTTTACTGTATCTCCTAAACTTTGAATAGTTATTGTGTTATTTATAACCTCATATTTAAAAGGCCTACAGCTAAACAGTATGGGAAATACACCTATCACTTTATAAAGAGTTTTAAAATCTATTGCATTTATTACCTGTGCTATATATTTTCTATCACCCTGAAAGCTAAATATCAATTCACTTTCACCTGAATTAAATAACCATCCTTTAATTTCATCTAGCTTTTCACTAAGGTTATTTCTATCTTTAACTGTACACTCAACAACTATATTAATATCTTCATAGGTTCCTTCATCAAACTTTATATTAGAATCTCTTCCTGGTACATTTACAAATTCTACCCTTCGCTTTGGTGAAGGTATCACTGGTCTTTTAGATATCAAAATTCCATAATCCTCGAAGCTGTTTTTACTACCAAAATTAAAGCTAAGCATCTTAAATACCTCCTCTTCCTATAGCTACTCTTTGTTTATAAAATTCCAGCTCATAGGCTAATTGCTCTATATCCTTTTCTGTGTTATTTATAAACTTCTCTATATGAAGTGTTAATCCACCAGTTGTAGTATTTCTGCTACTCTGCAGCACAACTCTCTCCATGGCCTTTGCAATTAAGTCATCTATTCTATCTATAGGAAGCACTGCCTCTGCCCCAGCTTCACCAACTCCGATTACACTTGGAGCATTAAAAATACCACCCTTTGCATACCAATTTACCGATAAACTTGGTACTCTAGGTGGCCTTAAACTAAATTCCCCACTTAACTTAAAGTGTGGTAGTTTAATATGAGGTAATTTAATTTTCAATTTATCAAAGAATCCCTTTATTTTATCAATCTGTTCTTTCACAAAATTCACTGCAGCATTAATGGGAGTCATTATGGCAGATTTAATATTATTCCATATAGTAGTTGTAACTCCTAAAATGCTGTTCCATACATTAGATACAGTATTTTTAATGATATTTACTGTATTGGTAAATAAACTTGATACTCCACTCCACATAGTTGAAAAGAAGCTAGAGATGGAATTCCAAACAGATGTGGTAATATTCTTTATTGCTCCCCATACGACATCTAATGTTGACTGTATAACACTCAAAGTAGTAGTTGTTACTGATTTCATAGTATTCCAAGCAGTAATCAAAATAGAAACTATGGAGTTTATTATAGGCCTAATAAAACTCACTATTGAATTCCAAACTGTATTTATTATTGAAGAAACTGCATTAAATACAGTGGTTGTAACAACCTTTATGTTATTCCAAGCAGCAGTTATTATATTTTCTATTCCTTGAATTATAGGATTAAGAAACCCTACTATTCCATTCCAAACAGTACCTATAACCCCAGATACAGCATTCCATACAGCAGTTGTTGAAACCTGAATAAGCTGCCACGTAACACTTATCACAGCTGTAACTATATTTATATAGGTTTGAACAATGGATGAAATAATAGTCCATGCACTGATGAAAATAGCTTTTATTACTTCCCATAGAAAAGCAATTCCTGTTTTAACACCTTCCCATGTAGTTTTAATAACATCTGCTATTCCTTCTACAATCGGAAGCACCACAGCTTTTATTGAATTCCATGTAGAAACTATAGCTGTTTTTATTGCAGTTACAGAAATACTAATACTTTCTTTAAGCCACTCCCATATGCCACTTATTGAAGTTTTAACTGTATCCCAATTCTTATATAAAGCTACCCCTACTGCAATAAGTCCAGCTATAACAGCAATTGCTATACCAATGGGCCCAGTTAATGCAGTAAATGCAGCTGCCAGTGCCGCTGAAGCACCTCCTGCAGCTGCAATAGCTCCACTAACTGATGCTATTACTCCACTTATTGCACCAATAGCAGAAATCACCTTGCCGATTAAAATAAGCAGTGGCCCTATTGCCGCTACAATTCCTGCTATAACTAGAATTGTTTTTTGCGTAGTTGGGCTTAAATTAGTAAACTTATCAGCAAGGCTACCAATTAAATCAGCAATCTTTTTTATGTGAGGAGCAAGAGCCTGTGATATCATTATTCCCGCTGTTTCAAGACTTCCTTTCATCTGTTCAACTGAACCCTTAAGGTTATCTTGCATAGTGCCAGCCATTTCCTTAGCTGCACCATCAGAGTTTTTTAAACTTTGAGTTAACTTCTCAAGTTCCTCAGGTCCCCCTTGAACAATTGAAAGCATTCCAGACATGGCTTCCTTACCAAAAATCGTAGAAAGTGTAGCTTGCTTTTGCTGCTCTGTTAAACCGCTCATTCCATTTTGAAGATTTGTAATTATATCTTTTAAGGGAAGCATCTTTGCTTGGCTGTCAAAAGCAGAAAATCCCATTGCTTGCATTGCTTTTTCTGCTTCTTTTGATGGATCTGCTAGACTAATAAGTGCCGAACGCAGAGTTGTTCCTGCTTGACTTCCTTTAATACCTACATTAGCCATAATACCTATTGCCGCAGATATTTCTTCTATGTTTAGCCCTGCTGCCTTTGCATTAGGTGCAATATATTTAAGTGCCTCACCCATATCAACAATTCCAGCATTTGTGTCAGCTGCCGCTTTTGCAAGTACATCGGATACATGACCTGCTTGGTTTGCATCAAGTCCAAAACCTCTAAGGGCACTAGCAGCTATATCTGAACTTGTAGCAATACCAGCTCCTGAGGATGCGGCAAGGTCTAACATTCCTGGCATAGCTGTCATTATTTCATTTACTGAAAAACCTGCACTAGCTAGATTTTCCATACCTTCTGCTGCTTCTTTTGCACTAAATGCTGTATCAGCACCAAGCTTTAAAGCCTGTTTATTAAGCTTTTCAAAGTCATCTCCTGTTGCCCCTGATATAGCCTTAACCCTGCTCATTCCTTCTTCAAAGTTCATTCCTGCATTAACTGCAGCAGTACCAAGTCCCACAAGAGGAAGTGTGACAGCTGTTGATAGACTTTTTCCAATAGAGGTCATTTTATCCCCTACAGACTTTAACTTTTCTCCTGCCTTTTCCATACTTTCAGAAAGCTTATACCAAGTTGAACTTTTGGTATTTAACTCTTCTGTGGTTTTCTTAAGCTCCTGCTCAAGCTTATTTAATTCTGCTACAGCATAGTTATATTTAATTTTAAGATTTTCAGTAGCCTTTGCATCTTCGCCTTTTTTCTCTATACTTTCTTGAAAAGTCTTATTTAAAGCTGCTACCTTTTCCTTTTGAAGTTCTACTTGCTTATTTAAGGTTTCAGATTTTAATTTCAATCCTTCAGTGGACTTTCCAAAATCACCAAGCTTAGAACTTGCTGCTACAAATTCACTTTGCACTACCTTAAGACCTCTTTGAATTTTACTAACACCATCTTGAAATCCACTATCATCAAGACCAATCCTTGCAACTACTGTGTTATTTCCTCTTGCCATATCTGTTTCTCACCTCCCCTAGATAAAAATATTATCTATATAGTCAAGCTCCTGTTTATCCTCCATGCCATTAACCACTTTATAAAGCTTAAAAAGCCCTTGAAGCTTCTTAGGTGTACTTCTCCAGAACTGCTCTTCAGTCATTCTTAAAATATTAGTTCCCAAATAGAAAAGCCACTCCCAATCCCATGTTCCTTGATTGGTGTGGCTCTCTATTCCCCCATATTTTCTTCTATCTCTGGCATAGCCATATTAAGTGCTTCATTAATAGCTGTGCCTAATCTCTCCATATCATTTAAAGTAAGCATTCTGCCTACTTCTTTTACAGTTACACTTTCATCTTCAGCTTTTATGGCTGAATAAATAAGTGCTCTAATTGCTTTAATCTTTCTATTCTGTAAATCTTCAAAGGCTTGATTAATATCACCATAAACCTCCTCTAATTCACAGAAGGTGTTCATATCAAATTTAAGTTCATATTCTTTATCTTTTAACTTAAACTTAATACCTTTATTTTTTAGTTCTAATGCTTTCATAATTTCCTCCTACACCTAAAGAGAAAGAACTCTTAAATTTTAGTTCTTTCTCCCTACATTACTATTTACTATAATTGATTTACTGTTTGTGCTGTTAATAAATTTCTTAAAGTTGTTTTTTTGCCTTTACATAAGGATCTTGCTACTGCACTTCCTAATTGTATTCTTCTAGGTAATTTAATCAGATTACCCTCTATATAAATTCTATATTTACCAATATCTTTACTGTTTTCACTTGGATCGTCCTTAGCTAAATTAGCACTAGTTATTAACTCTATCCTATTAATCTCAGCAAACTCCTCAAAACATTGATCTGGTTTACCACGATAAATACTAATAAACTTTATTACTCCCTTATTTATTAAATCTATAGTATCTTTTCCAAGCGACACTGCAGACCACCTTTTAGGTATATATGTTCCATTAGTAAGTTTGCCCTTTAATCTTTGATCATAAAAATTGTAATCTGTACAAGTAAAAATTATAACTTCATTATATATAGATATGTTTCCTTTAGCCAAATTTTTCACTGATAACTTATCTTCAATTTGATTTGAAAAATTACTTATAGCAACATCTATATATTTACTTTTAGATATAATTTGTCCTGTTTTTTCTTTGAACATTCTAGTCAATTCATTCATTTTTGTTATAGTCTCTAGCCCTAAATATACTGTTACTGCTCCCCTATCTTTCTCTTTATTTTCACTTAGCATTAATAAATAATTAGGTTCCTGCAACATTACTGCAATTTCCTCTTCTAATTTATACATATCATCTCTCCTTGATATATGTTTTTACTTTCATTATATGCAATACCATTACAAATGTTTCTTGATATTTATAATTACTTTCTAAAACACATATCAAGATTTTATTTATTACTCAATTATTGGCTCATCAGGTACCGCTGTAAACCATCCACTAATTATTGTTGCATCTACTTCTGTTCCGTCTTCATCAACGATAAATCTATAATTTCCATCAAAGTCCCTGGAGAAGAACTTTCCTGTTAATTTTGCACTTTTAGGAGTTGGTTTCTCCCCTTCAGTATCATACTCATCGCTGGTTAATTCAAACTTCCCTTTTAGAAGCCATACATATCTATACTTTCCATTGGTCTTTTTAGATTTGAACCCAAGTGCTATTGTCGGTGACATATCGTCCTTATTTTCTATAAGAACTCCTTTTACAACCTTAGCACCCTGAAGTTTTGCACGACTTGTTAATGATAATTGGTTTAATTCTATTTCAACATCTATACCTTCAAAAGCTGCAATAACATCCTCTACTGAATCGTCTGAGTATATGTTCTCAGTATTAGATTTAGGTGATACCTTTGCGCTAATAGCTCTTTCCAACTTCTCTGGTGTTTCATAGGTTGCTCCACTGGAAGCATCCTCTGTTAATACTGCTATATGAATATCCTTTAGTCCAACTTGTCTTGACATACTATACTACCTCCCTATCCTCTAAATAATAGAATCTAATTCCTTTATGATATATCTCTATATCTTCTTCGTATAAATCTATTTCATCAATCCTCTTAAATCCTGCCCTAAGAAGTAATTGTTTCACCTTATTAACTGTATCTACATAATCACCCTTGGACCATATATCAACCTGTACAAAATGTCCTGTCAGAACTTCAAAATCATCTTCATACCCTTCCCCACTTGCCAAATACTCATGGAAGGTTATATATTCCTTAGCCTTTCCTTTGTATCTGTGGAAACTTACAGGAATATTCAATGGTTTTAAGGTATCTATAATTAATTTATTTATCAAGATCATCAAGCCCCTTTTGTAGCTCCTCTGAAATAATATTATTTATCTCTTTATTATTTTCAATAATGGATTTCTCTGCCCAATGCTGTGCTGGTATTTTGCTTGTCCCCCATTCAGTAAACTTAGAATAGTAAAACTCCGAATTATCACCTTTATTGGGTCCTATATTAATATAATCAATCCCATCTTCTCACTTTATTTCTGATACCTTTATATTGTCCACCATATGTCTCTTAGCTGTTTGTGACCTAGGAGCCTTTTTCTCCATAGTTCCTTTTACTATTTTCCCGGCTTTATCTAAAGCTTTCTCTTTAATTACTTTACCTCTATCTCCAAGCTTATTAACTTTATCAATCAGCGCTTCCATACCTTCAAGCCTTATATTAGCCATTTTCTACCTCCATAGCCTTGATCTCAATATACTTATTTTCATATTTAATATTATCTATTGATATTATATTGTAGCTCTTCTCTCTAAACATAATTCTCATGGTTGTATCAATACCATAAATATATCTTATTTTAAACTTTACTGTATTTTCAGCTTTAATAGCAGCAGCTGCATAATATTCTCTGCCTTGTAAATTTGAGATTGATGCCCACACCATTTTATAATCCTTCCAAGTATCAATTTCAAATCCATTTTCATTTAATATAGTTATTAGCTTTTGAAATGTAATCCTATGTCTTAATTCTCCTATTTCCAAGCTATCACCAGCTTTCTCTTCTATATGGAAATAACAAATTTATCATAGTATTAATTACAGACTTAGCATCAAAGTTTTCTCTTCTCTCGTACATGGTAGCTACAACATACATCACTGCCTGCTTTACTACTTCTGGTACAGTTTCAAACTCTGATAACTCATATCTTAGTATGCCTTCACATAAGTCTTCTGCTGTTAACATAAATTTAGTGATGAGTGCATCCTCTTCATCACCATCAACTCTCAAATATAACTTTACTTCTTCTAATGTAAGAACCATACACTCACCACCTTCCTTCAATCTTTATTTAGCTTGTCTTCATTTGAAGGACTTTAATTGCTTCAGGTAATATAAGCTTTCCATCTACCCTTTGAGTTGCTTTAAAGCCCACTTGTCCATTTGCTGCATAAAGCTCATTTAACCTTTGGAAGGATCTGCCCTGTCTATCGGCTATCCAATAATAGCTAAAGTCTCCAAATGCTATAGACTTAGCACTTGCCCCTAGTGTTGGTACATAAGCAGATGTGTTTACTGGTCTATTGAGAATGGTATCTGGCTGTCCTGCTGTAAGTGAAGGTTGCCAAATATACTGTCCATTGCCATCCTTAAGCTTTCTAATAGCTTTTACTGTGGAATCATTCATTGTAAAAATAGCCTTTTTTCTATAGGGTGATTTTAATGAGTAGAATAAATCCATTACCTCATCTAAAGTAATAGCTGTAGCACTTGCAGCTGTTACTCCCACTTCTGCTCCTCCTGTAGCATTAAAAATTCCTGTTGGTTTTCCAACTCCATCACCAATGAAAAATGCTTCCTCTTCTTTGTTTCCTATTCTTCTTGCAAACTCTCTAGCAATATATTTTTGAAGGTCAAATACACTGTCATTAAGTAGCTCCTCTGAAACCTTTATCATTGTAGCCAGCTTGTATGCTCCTATAGATACTTGTCCAAATGCATCATCTGACTCTGGAATTATTCCTTCTTCATCAACCCAAGATGCTGTTCCCTTTGAAGCTATCACTGGAATCTTTCTATCTCCTGAAGATGTAGTTATAACACTAGCTAACTGTCTAAATATATTTTGCTCCTCTAAGGCTTCAATTAAAGTGCTCTCAAATTCATCTGGTGCTAAATAACCTCCCTCTGAATCTGTACCTATCAGCAGAGCATTTTGAATATCAAAGCTGTTCTTATTTCTCATAGAGTTCCAGAAAGCTAGCTTATATTCATCTGTTGCTCTTCCCGTCTTATTTGATCCATTTCCGTAAGTAGGTCTTGATGTTAATGGTTCTCTAGTTGCTTTTGAAAGTTCTAAATCTATAGTAGCTTGTCTTTCTAATCTTTCTATTTCTTTTCCTAAATTAACTACCTCTGTTTCCATCTTTTCATAGGTTGATGTATCTTCTGCTGATAATAGTCCATTATCATTTCTTTTGCTGTCTAAAAAAAATTTAGCACTATCCCATATCTTTGCTCTCTTTTCTCTTAACTCTAATATTTTATTCATAACAACCACTCCTTACTATTTTATTAATTCAAGTCTTTTATATAAACTATCTATTGAATCACTGCTTTTATTAGTTGGTATTTTATTTATAAGTGAATTAGTAATACTCATATTGCTAAAAGAAATCCCTTCACTTTCAACGTTACTTTTATTATCATTAGTAAATAACATCTTATCTGCAAAGCCTAACTCTACTGCCTTTTTTGCATTAAACCAAGTTTCTGCATCCATTAAATTTGCAAGCTTTACTCTTGATAATCCAGTCTTTATTTCATAAGCATTTATTATACTTTCTTTAACTTCACTAAGCATTTCTATAGCTTTTTTCATTTCTTGAGTATCACCAAATGCTATAGTCATTGGATTATGAATCATAATCAGTCCTGTAGGTGAAATTTGAACTTCCTCTCCCGCCATCGCAATAACTGATGCAGCACTAGCAGCTATCCCATCAATGTTAACAGTAACCTTTCCCTTATAATCTTTTAACATATTGTATATTTGACTTGCTGCAAAAACACATCCCCCTGGTGAATTAATCCAAACTGTAATATCTCCTTCTGAAGAAATTAGTTCACTTTTAAAAAGCTTAGGTGTCACCTCATCTCCATACCAAGTTTCATCTGATATCTCTCCATTTAGAAAAAGAGTCCTACCTACTTCATTATTAACCCAATTCCAAAACTTTCTCTTCATTCTGTCTCCCTCCAATTTTATTTAACTTTGCATATTCTCCAAAATAAAAAGAAGCTGCCTGATTATATACCAGTGCAGCCTCTATAGCTGTTTTATATCTTCCAAGATGTTTTGTTCTACTATTAACGCAGATACAAGCTTCATATTTATCTCTTTCTTTAGAATAGCTAACCCCTTTAAACCCTGTTTTATTGTTCTTATTAATCTTAGAGTTATAGCTATTTTGTTTCTGTGTTACAGCTCTCATATTTTTTCTTCTACAATCCCATGGCTTACCGTTTATGTGGTCAACAACTTGCTCCTTTTGGGGTTTCATTATTAACCTGTGTAATAAGCCTGAACGTCCATAAAAAACATATCCTAAATTATTCATTCTCCAATTATATTTACTTAAAAGCTCCTCATCCTGTATGTCTACAAAGAAATATCTACCTGTGTCCAGTGTGCATTTAATGAACTCATTAACCTTTTCTATATTCATTATTACCTTCCAATCCAATTTTATTTTTATTTGCAAAAATACCTGCATCTTGAAGCTTAGTCATATTACCATTTATTAGATATAAATCTCCTCCAAGGTCAGCTGGAATTTTATTAAGATCCTCTAATTCCCTAATATCATTACTAGACATCCAACCATTCTGCCGTGCCACAGCATATCCACTCATACGACTTTGATAATCACCTCGAAGTAATCCATCCACATTAAACTTAACAAAATAATCTTTTTTCTCTATATCTGTTAATAATGCTCTCTTTAAAGCCTGCTCCCATCTAATTACCCACGGGTCCAAGGTGTACTTTACAAATTCCAATGACTGTTGCTCTATATTAGAAAAGCTTGATTTGTCTAAATCACCAATCATATGTGGTGGAATTCTAAACATCCTAGCTATCTCATTAAGTTGAAACTTCCTAGTTTGTAAAAACTGTGCTTGGTCTGGAGGAATTCCTATGCTCTGAAATTTCATCCCCTCCTCCAAAACTGCAACTCTATGAGCATTTGTACTTCCTTGATAAACACTATTCCAGCTTTCTCTTACCCTAGCTGGGTCTTTAACAACTCCTGGATGTTCAAGTACACCACCTGGGTTAGCTCCATTAGCAAAGAACTTAGCTCCATACTCTTCAGTAGCAATAGCCATTCCAACAGCATTCTTAGCCATGGCGATAGGAGAATATCCAACTAAACCATCAAAGCCTAATCCCGGAATATGAAGCACTTCATCACTTCTAAGATAAATTTGACTATAACCACTTGATGTAGGCTTATCCCCTTCACTTCTGGTGTATATATAATAAATTTCACCCTTTGTGGTTCTATCAACTGTAACCCTATTAGGTAGCAATGGATATAACGCTATAACTCTCCCTCTTCCATCTCTAATAATCTGTGCATAGGCATTTCCCCATAATAAAAGATGACCCATAAGTGTTTCTCTGAACACAAATGAAGTCATCTCTGAATTAGGCTCCTCTGCAAGAAGCTTATATATATGATGTTCTGTAGCTTTTTCCTTCCCCTTCTCTGCAGTTTTAAAAGTATGAAGCGGTAAAGATGCTATAGTTTCTGATAATATCCTGACGCAAGCGTAAACAGCAGTAGTCTGCATAGCAGTTCTTTCATTAACTATTTTTCCACTGGTAGTATTACCAAAGAAGAAACTGTAAGTACTACCTAAAAAACTATTTTTAGGACTTGCTCTAGATTTTATTAAATTTGATATGAAAGGTATTTTCATTTAATCAACCTCCTATATAAATAAAAAACACCTGACTTTACAGATGTTTTTAGATATATATATTATTTATCCCACTCATAGATTTCTAATTTATTATTTACTGCCCATACCTGTGGATGCCAAGGATATTTTCTTTCTATGGATTTTCCTTGAACTCTTACAGCATGCCTTATTTTCTTAGAACTTTCAATAATGTCTTCTACCCTTTTAATTGCTTTATCATAATGTTCTTTATTTCCAATACTATTACCACCCCAAGCAACAATTACAGAATCTACCCTATTAATTGTTTCATTTAAAACTCCATCATTTTTTTTCATTATTTGAACAAATTTTTTCATAGCTATAAATGTTTTTATTCCTGAAGGATTAGTACTATAATATGGAAATAAATTCATTATATATACTTCACTATATCTCGTATTACAAAATTTAAGTACATTATTAATAGTCTTGTCAGATTCATAATTAGTAGCTTTACTAGGATTTTTCATAATAACTAACACCTTATTATTGCTAATAGAATTCTTGAAGGGTATATGTAATAAATATCTAAACTTCCCTACACCATTCATTTGAATTTTTTTAATATCAACATATTTTTTATATTTATAAATTCTATTCACCCAATTATCTCCTCAAAAATAAAACTATTTTTATCATTTTTAATAACTTAGTTAATTTTACATATACTTTTTAAACTTACTGAAATTCTACATCTATAATATCGCTATCAGTTACACAATTATTTACATGAAAATTAACATCCGCAGTTGGAAGTGATTTTAAATGATTTTTCAATCGTATAGCTGATGGCCTAAAAGTTACATAAGTAAGTCCGCCTGAAATACCTCCTCCAATTACTGGTACTATTTTACCAACAGATTTTGCAAATACTTGTTTTGTCATTTTGACCCCTAAAATATTGGCAATTTTCTTTACAACTGGATAAATTACACCCTTTGTTAACGCTTTATTTACCAGTGACTTTTCAACTTTTAATGCAGCACTTTGTGCTAATTTAGTTACTGCTGCGTTTGCTGCATTTACACCAAACATTACTCCTATAAACAATGTTAACCGATTTATAGTTTCATCATCAAAATCTCCGTCTGAATTGTAAACATCTTCCCATCCATATAAATATATTAATTTTTGAAGGATACGTATAATATGTGCAAAGTATTGTACAGTGTCCGCTGGAACAGTTCCAAACATTGCTACTCCTCCTGGTATTCCCGCTAATGCAGATATTGACGTTACCTTATTAGTTTCATAATTTATACACGACTTAGCAATTTTATCTATTTGACTTACTGATATACCTGCATTTGCAGGACTACTTTTTATTGCTTTTATAACAACATCCTCTTGAAAATATTTAGAAAATTCCTTTTTTAAAAAGTCTTGTCTATCAATTTTTACTCCTGGTACATTCATAGCTGCTTTTATTATGCTAAAAAATTTGCTCTCATTTGATATATCTAACTTGTTTGACATAATACACCTCCAAAACATCAAGTAAATTATACCAAATTTAATCATATTTTTATATATTTTATAATATTATTATTCCTCTTTCATCATAAACGCTACCACTGCCACCTTGATTCCTTATACTCCTATCCAAAGCCATTATCATAGCTACAGCTCCATCAATCTTTTCTGTACTCTTTTCTTTATCTGGCTTTATATTTCCTGCTGGGTCTTGTTTAATGAATATATTATCCATCATCCATCTTAGCACTGGATTTCCTTCATGTGCTATTTTCTTTTCAAGAGTAATTTTCATTAACTCCTTTGTTGGTGGTGACATATCTTTATAACCTTGTCCAAAAGGAACTACTGTAAAACCCATTCCTTCAAGGTTCTGAACCATTTGAACTGCTCCCCATCTATCAAATGCTATTTCTTTTATATTAAACTTTGTTCCTAACTCCTCTATGAATGTTTCTATGAATCCATAGTGAACAACATTTCCTTCTGTAGTTTTTATGAAACCTTGCTTTTCCCAGACATCATAGGGTACATGTTCTCTTCTAACTCTTAGTTTTAAATTATCCTCTGGTATCCAAAAGTAAGGTACCACAATATATTTTTCTGTATCATTCCTTGGTGGAAACACTAAAACAAATGCAGTAATATCTGTGGTGCTTGAAAGATCAAGTCCCCCATAACATTCTCTGCCTCTTAATGAATCTAAATCTATCTCAAAATCACACTCGTCCCATTTATCCATCTGCATCCAACGAGTTGATTGTTTTACCCACTGATTTAATCTTAGCTGACGGAATATATTCTCTTCAGCTGGATTTTCTCTTGCAGCATTATATGCATTTCTAACTTTCTCTACATCAATAGTATGTCCTAATGAAGGGTTTGCTTTATACCAATTTTCTTCCTTACCCCAATCATCACTATCATTAATTCCATATATTACAGGATAAAAGGTTTTATCAATTTTTCTTCCTTCTATTAAATCAACAGCCTTTTGATGTTGCTCGTAACAAATTGAATTTCTATCTGTACCTGCCGTTGTTATAAGAAAGAATAATGGCTGGGTTCTTGCATCCCCTGAACCTTTAGTCATTACATCAAATAATTCTCTGTTTGGCTGAGCATGAAGCTCATCAAAGATAACTCCATGAACATTTAATCCGTGCTTTGTATAAGCCTCAGCAGAGAGAACCTGATAAAAACTATTAGTTGGTTTATATACAATTCTCTTTACTGACATTATAGGCTTAATTCTTTTTTTTAAAGCTGGACATTGGTCTATCATTTCAACAGCTACATCAAATACTATAGATGCCTGTTGTCTATCAGAAGCACATCCGTATACCTCTGCTCCCCACTCATTATCTCCACAGGTTAATAATAATGCTATTGCAGCTGCAAGCTCTGACTTTCCATTCTTTTTAGGAATTTCAACATAGGCTGTATTGTATTGCCTGTATCCATTTTCTTTAACTGTTCCAAATATATCTCCTATAATTTTCTCTTGCCAAGGAAGCAAGTCAAAAGGGACCCCTCTCCACTTTCCCTTAGTATGCTTTAAGCAGTTGATGAAATTTTTAGCTCTTTCTGCTTTTGCATTATCATACATTATTTCATCTCACCCCTTAACATTCTTTCCATTGGATCATCAGCTTCATTTACCGTCTTTTCTGCAACAATTCTACTTCTTGAAGAAGGTGTAAGTCCAAACTGCTCACAGAACTTAATCATTATTTTTAAATATGTCTGAGCAATGGATACCTGTGGCACCTGCTGCCAATAACCACTTGGTGTCTTTATTATAGTTCCATGCTTTGATATAAACTCTTCTGCATCCTTCCACCTTGAATATGCTTCACAATAACCTGCAAAAGCTGCCATATCTACCTCTGTTAGTATTCCTAACTCTTCAAGCTTCTTTGCCACTCTTCTCCATTCCTTCTTAGCTTCTGCATCTAGCCAACTAGGACACTTTGGTGCCTTCTTCTTTGGCTTAGGTTCATATCCATTTAATTGTCTCTTTCCCGGATTGCCTTCTAGTTCCTTCATTGCTGTTGGCTTTGGTTTTCTCCCTCGTTGGGCCATAGGTTTCACCTCCAATCTTTAAAATTCATCATGAAAAAAGAGCCTACTATTTCAGTAAACTCTTGTACAAACACTTATTACTTAACATACCTATCTATAATTTCAGCTAATTCCATATATTCTTTACTCCAACCACTATCAATTGCAATTTCTTGCAAATTACCAGTAGGAGCAAACAAATGTGAAATTTCCTTATTACACGAGAAATCATTAGCTTTAAGTTTAACTATATATGCTTCTAAGTCATTAACTAATTCTTCTTCATCTTTATATGTTGAATAGCTTAAATCCATTTGATAATTTCCAACTATTTCTTTTACCTTTTCTAAAGCTTTTATAACTTCTTTCATTTAATATACCCCACCGCATCTAATTTTCTATATTATACCATCTTTAATACTAAATTTATAGAAATTCAAGTTAAGGTTTTCCTTTTTACTTACCTCGTAATCCTTCATAATTAAAATTTCCCTTCATTAGCTCATCATGGTCAGCTTTAACAGCTAGGTCATAGTCCTTATTTAACTTTTCTTTTCTGTGGCACTCCAAGCAAATACATTCGGTGCTATACATGGACATTATTCTTCCCTC
>DALZNT010000043.1:0-26121 GCA_032005505.1 Clostridium sp.
TACAGGAGCATCAGTAGCAGTAGCAGGAAATATAGTTTTTGTAGGACTTATAGTGCCACAAATAGTTAAGGGAATAGTTGGATCAGATTATAAATATATAATTCCAGGCTCCTTAGTTTTAGGTGGAGTTTTACTTGTGTATAGCGATGTTATAGCAAGAGTTATTAATGCTCCATATGAAACTCCCATAGGGTCATTAACAGCATTACTTGGAGTACCGATGTTTATATATCTTGTTAGAAAGGGGGTTAATGAATAGTGAAGAAAAAAAAGAAGTTTATATTAACTGTTGGAATTTTAATAGCTTTAATTTTCACAGTATTTGTAGTTAGTTTAAATTTAGGCTCCTATTCAATTAGTCTTCTTGATGTTATAAAGACATTGGTAGGACAAGGTAGCAAAAATCAATCAATGGTTATTTTTAATTTGAGGCTTCCAAGAATAGTTATAGCGCTTCTAGTGGGAACGGCATTAGCAACATCAGGGACTATTCTTCAGGGCGTTACAAAGAATGACTTAGCTGATTCGGGTATTCTTGGAATTAATTCAGGTGCTGCATTATTTGTAGTTGTATATATTTACTTAATGAATGGAAATGTATATGATGGCGTAAGCAATCTCACTGTATTTACAATGCCAATTGTAGCTCTAGCGGGTGCTGCCTTTGGGGCATTCTTGGTATACAGCCTAGCTTGGAAAAAGGGTATAACATCATCAAGATTACTACTTACAGGAATTGGAATAAATATAGCCTTTACTTCTTTATTAACTATATTTCAACTAAGATTTACTACTCAAGAGTTCAATAGAGTTATGGCATGGACAACGGGAAGCATTTGGGGAGCAAGTTGGAAACATGTTATAGCCATTACTCCATTTATTATTTTATTTATGGCATTAACTCTATATAAAGCTAGGTACCTAGATGTTTTAAATTTAGGGGATGAATTAGCGACAGGTCTAGGAGTAGCAGTGGAAAAAGAAAGAAGGAAAAGTATAGTATATGCAGTTGCTTTAGCTGGAGTAGCTACTTCAGTAGCGGGAAGTATAGGCTTCTTAGGACTTATAGCACCACATATAGGTAGAAAGCTAGTTGGACCTAAGCATAGCAGGTTAATACCAGTATCTGCACTAGTAGGAACATTAATTTTATTAATCTCAGATACTGTAGCTAGAAACTTACTTGCTCCAATGGAAGTACCAGTAGGGATTGTTGTAGCTGTTATTGGAGTACCATACTTTATTTACTTAATGTTATCTGAGTAGGAGGAAAGATTGAAAATGGGTTGTATTAGAACTAAAGATTTAAATATATCTTATGGAAATATTCAAATCGTTAAGGATTTAAATTTAAGTATTCCAAGGGGTAAGATTACTACAATCATAGGAGCTAATGGATGTGGTAAGTCTACCATATTAAAGACTATTGCTAGAATACTTAAGGCTAAAAGTGGTGAAATCTATATAAATGATAAAGAGCTTTCAAAGCAGAGTTCAAAAGAACTTGCAAAAGCTATGGCTGTGTTACCACAAAGTCCACAGGCACCAAAGGGGTTAACAGTTGGTGAACTTATATCCTATGGTAGATTTCCACATCAAAATGGATTTGGAAAACTAAAGTCTGAGGATAAGAAAATAATTGATTGGGCTCTAAAAGAAACAGGAATTTTAGAGTTTAAGGATAGACCTATGGATGCCCTTTCAGGAGGACAAAGGCAGAGAGCTTGGATAGCAATGGCATTAGCACAGGAGACGGAGATAGTTATCTTAGATGAGCCAACTACGTATTTAGATTTAGCTCATCAGCTAGATGTTTTAAAATTACTTCAAGAGTTAAATAAAACTCAGGGAAGAACTATTGTCATGGTAATTCATGAGTTAAACAATGCGGCTAGATTTGCAGACCACATGATAGGAATTAAAAAGGGTAGAGTAGTATGTGAAGGAAGTCCTGAAGAAGTGATGACACCTGAGAATATGAAGGAAATTTTTGATATAGATGCAGAAATAGTAATGGACCCAAGAAATAATAGACCAGTAGTAATAACTTACGATAAGGTTATTGATAAAAGAATATAATAAAGAACTATAGTAAAGAAAACAAAAGATAAAGATTTAAGGAGAAAAAAATGAATAGAGAAGAAGCGTTGGGAAAAGATAGCATAGGCAGGCTTATCTTTAGATATTCCTTGCCATCAATTCTTAGTATGCTAGTTACGTCGCTTTATAGTATAGCTGATAGAGCTTTTATCGGAGCTATCCCAGAGGTTGGAACCATAGCAATATCAGGACTTGGCATAACTATGCCTATTTTTAATTTAATTGTAGCATTTGGAGTGTTAATTGGTGCTGGAACTGCTACGAATATGGCTATAAAGCTAGGAGAAGGGGATAAAGATATAGGAGAAGCAATTCTTGGAAATGCTTTAACCTTATCTGTGATTTTTTCTATAATTGTAACGATATTTGGATTACTATTTATTGATAAAATATTATTTGCATTTGGAGCTAGCAATCAAACACTGTTTTATGCAAAGGAATATATTGTTGTAATAATTTTAGGGACGATATTTAATGTTACTGCCTTTGTTTTAAATACGGCTATAAGAGCGGAAGGAAATCCTAAATTAGCTGGAAAAACAATGATTGTTGGATGTATATTGAATTTAATATTAGACCCAATATTCATTTTTACATTTAAAATGGGTATAAGAGGAGCAGCTATTGCAACAGTTATATGTCAGTTTGTAATTTTCGTGTGGGTTTTAGTATACTTTATAAAATCAAAGTCTAATTTAAAGCTAAGAAAGAAAAATTTATATTTACATTGGAATTTAGTTAAGGGTATTTTAATAATAGGATCTGCACCTTTTGCTGTAGAAATTGCAGCAAGTATGGTAGAGGTTGTTAATAATAACATGTTTAAAGCTTATGGAGGAGATTTAGCTATAGGTGCAATGACAACTATAAGTTCTATTGCACTTATATTTATGAGGCCTGTATTTGGTATAAATCAAGGAATCCAGACAATAATAGGATATAATTATGGTGCAAAGAAGTTGGATAGATGTAAAAAAACACTATCTTTATCTATACTGATTTCAACGATTATATTGACTTGTGGATTTTTAATAATTCAAATTTCTCCAGAATTATTAATAGGAATTTTTACTGATGATAAAGAGCTTATAGATATTGCGGTAAGTGGTATGAGGATTTATCTAAGTACATTACCACTTTTAGGAATAGCAATTGTAGGACCAAGCTTTTTCCAAGCTATAGGTAAGCCAAAGCAGTCCATGCTTTTAAGCTTGTTAAGACAGATGATATTATTAGTTCCACTAATATTAATTATACCTAGATATTTTGGAATAAGAGGTATTTGGATGGCTCAACCGATTGCAGATATTCTATGTTCTATAATAATTTCAATATTCCTTATGAAAGAATTTAAAGGATATATGGTTACAGAAGTAGTAGTTGATTAAAATAACATCTCAAATAAATTTAATTTATAGCATGGAACAATATAACATTAAAAATAAAGGGAATTATGTTATATAATATTTATGTTAATATTATATTTCTGAAAGGCGATGGGTGTATGAATTTTGAAGCATTATTAACAAGCTTACTAGAGTGGGTATCCACTGGTGGAATTAAGCTAGTTATAGCATTAATAGTTTTATCAATAGGATGGAAATTCATAGGTAAGGTTGTTAAGGTTATGAATACTCTTATGGAAAAAAAGAACGTTGATAAAACACTACAAAGTTTTTTAGACAGCTTTGTAGCTATAATTTTAAAGATAATTTTAGTGATTTGTGTAGTTCAGTATGTAGGGGGAGAGAATACAGGCCTTGCCGCAGTTTTGGCATCTGGAGGTCTTGCTATTGGACTAGCTCTTCAAGGAAGCCTTTCAAACTTTGCAGGAGGAGTAATCATACTTTTTATAAGACCTTTTAATGTGGGAGACTACATAGAGGGAGCTGGACAATCAGGAACAGTAGAGAAGATTGGGATTTTCTATACCCATCTTTTAAGTGCAGATAACAAGGAAATTCTTGTTCCAAACGGAAATTTATCCAATGGAACAGTAGTTAACTATTCAGCTAAAGAGAAAAGAAGAGTAGATTTAACTTTTGGAGTAGGTTATGAAGAGGATGTTGTTAGAGTTAAGAAAATATTAGAAGAAATTATTTCTAAGGAGCCTTTAGCATTAAGGGATCCATTACCATTCGTGGCTTTATCAGAGCACGCAGCAAGTTCAGTGAACTTTGTTGTGAGAGTTTGGTGTAAAACTTCCGATTATTGGACAGTTCACTTTAATTTATTAGAACAGGTTAAAATTAGATTTGATGAAGAAAAAATTAGCATACCATATCCACAAATGGATGTACATGTTCAAAAGTAAGGAGGATGATTAAATCATCCTCCTTATTTTTTATTTTTTGAGGTTACTATTTTTAGATGAAATTAATATAGATATGAATATTTACTTAAGTGATATTATCACAGAAAAAAAGTTTTATATGGGTTAAAATAAAACTATAAAAAAGAAATTTAATTATACAAATTTGTGAGATAGATTATCGTGAAAGGGAGAGTTTTAATATGAATAGTAATTATAAAAAGAAGATAATTATTGTAGGGGGAGTTGCTGGAGGGGCATCAACTGCAGCAAGACTTAGAAGATTAGATGAAAATGCAGATATAATTATGTTTGAAAAGGGCGAGTATATCTCTTTTGCTAACTGCGGATTACCTTATTATATTGGTGAGGTAATTGAAGAAAGAGAAAATTTAATTGTTCAAACGGTGGAAGCTATGTCTGCAAAGTTTAAACTTGACATAAGAAATTTAAGTGAAGTTATAAAAATAGATAGAGACAATAAAGTTGTTGTAATCAAAAATCATTCAACTGGTGAGGAATATAAGGAAGGCTATGATATTTTAGTTTTATCTCCAGGAGCACAGCCAATAAAGCCGCCAATTAAAGGGATTCAGGAGTGTGATAATTTATTTACACTTAGAAATATACCTGATACAGATAAAATAAAATCCTTCGTAGATAATAAAAAAATACAACATGCTACGGTTATAGGTGGTGGATTTATAGGCCTTGAAATGGCTGAAAATCTTCACAAAAGGGGTGTAGAAGTAACTATAGTAGAAGCCAGCAATCAGGTTATGGCACCTTTAGATATAGAGATGGCTAGTATTGTACATGAACACTTAATCGAGAAGAAGGTTGAATTAATTTTAAATGATGGAGTAGCTGCCTTTGAGAATAATGGCAAAAAGGTTATTTTAAATAGTGGAAAAGAAGTTACTACAGATATGATTATCTTATCAATAGGCGTAAAACCAGAAACAACTATAGCTAAAGAATCTAATCTTAAGCTTAATGAAAGAGGCGCTATAGTTGTAGATAAGTATATGAAAACTTCTGATGAAAATATTTTTGCTTTAGGTGATGCTGTAGAGATAATGGATTTTGTAAATGAGCAGCCTGCAGTGATTCCATTAGCTTGGCCTGCAAATAGACAGGGAAGAATAGTTGCAGATAATATTTGTGGAATAAAAACATCTTACAAAGGGACTCTAGGTTCATCAGTTGCTAAAGTTTTTGATTATACAGTAGCTACGACAGGAAACAATGAAAAGACTCTAAAGAGATTGGGGTTAGATTATCAAGCAATTCATATACATCCAAGTTCTCATGCTGGATATTATCCAGGGGCATTTCAAGTAGCCTTTAAATTATTATTTAATCCTGTGACAGGAAAGTTATATGGGGCACAGGGAGTTGGAATGGATGGAGTAGAAAAACGAATCGATATCATAGCCACAGCTATAAAGGCAGGATTAAATGTTGTAGATTTACAGGATATAGAGCCATGTTATGCTCCCCCATATAATTCGGCTAAAGATCCAGTAAATATGATGGGTTACTACGGATCTAATATAATGGAGGGGCTTGTTAAAACAATTCAGTGGAATGAGATAGACGACTTAGATAGTGATACTTCAATAATTTTAGATGTAAGGGAAGAAGTGGAGTTAGCTACAGGAAAATTAGAAAACTCAATAAATATACCACTAGGAGAGCTTAGAGGAAGATTAAATGAACTTCCAAAGGATAAAAAAATATATGTCACATGTCAAGTTGGATTAAGAGGATATGTAGCTTGTAGAATACTAAAGGCTAGGGGTTATGACTGCTTTAATATTGATGGTGGAGTTAAAACTTATTTTTATGTAAAGAGAGCAGAGGAGAGTTTGAAAGATCAATATAATAACAGAGAGAATATAAATAAAGAGGATGAGGAAGCTGTTATGAAATTAGACGATTTAGATATGAGAGAAATAAAAGCTAAAGTTACTTTAAATGCATGTGGACTTCAATGTCCAGGTCCAATTAGAAGAGTTTTTGAAGAAACCAGTAAAATGACTGAAGGCGAGGTTTTGAAGATATCTGCTAGTGACCCAGGTTTTGGCAAGGACATTAAAACTTGGTGTGAGAAGACAGGAAACACATTATTAAAAGGCGAGGTTAATGATAATAAAATATTTGAGGCTTATATAAAAAAGGGCATAGCTAATAATAATGGTGTAGCAGAGTATAGTTGTAGTAGTGGAGTACCAGCACCTAGTAAAGATGGAGCAACTTTAGTAGTATTTAGCGGAGACTTAGATAAAGCAATAGCTGCATTTATAATAGCTACAGGGGCAGCATCTATGGGAAAACCAGTAACTATGTTCTTTACTTTCTGGGGACTTAATATTCTTAAGAAAAAAGATAGACCAAAGGTTGAAAAGAAGGCTATGGAAAAAATGTTTGATGTAATGCTTCCAGGACATCCAGGACAATTACCGCTATCACAAATGAATATGATGGGGATGGGTTCTGCCATGATTAAGAAGATAATGAAGGATAACAATGTTGATGACTTAGAAACTTTAATTGAAAATGCAATAGGTATGGGTGTTAATGTTGTAGCTTGTTCCATGAGTATGGATTTAATGGGAATTAAGAAGGAAGAATTTATTGATGGTGTTGAAATAGGTGGAGTAGCATCTTACCTTGGAGCTACTGAAGATTCAGGTTTAAATTTATTTATATAGTAAATAAAACAATAATAGAACTCACAAGATGTGAGTTCTATTATTGTTTATGATAAATTCAGAAGATGTTTACAAGTAAATATGTGGTTGCTATAATATGTGTAGAAAAAATTAATAAAGTTACTAAATATTATGGTGAAGACATAAGGAGAAGCATGGAATGATATTAAGAACAAAGATTATTATATCAGCTATTTTAGTAGGTACTGTTGTAGGGGGAGGTATTACAGGGTATAAAATCAGTGAAGACAGAAAGTTAGAACACTATAGACATGAGGAAAGATTGGTTCAAGATCAAATAAGCAAGTTAATATTAGGTGATAAGGAGCAAGAGTATACTAATTTATTAAGTGAATATAATAATGCTTTAGAAGAGAAAGACTTTAAGAAAGTTAATGCAATTAATAATAAAATTGAGGAATTTATTATTAATTTGGGGAATGCTAATTTATTAGATTTAGATAATAAATTGGAAGCATTTAAACAGTTGGATATCTCTAAGTTAGATGATAATACTAAAGCGGATATAGAAATAAAAATTCAGCTAATTGAAATTTTAAAGGCTAATAAAGATTTCAAAACAGCAAACTCAGAAATAGATAATATAATAAGTACTACTAAAGATAGTATTCAAGCTGTACTTGATGAAGAAAAGAAAAAGGAAGAGGAACTGAGAAAGGAAGAAGAACTTAAGCAGGATGAACAAGAAAAATTAGAAAACTCAAATAGTGCTAATAGCGGAGAAAGTGGCAATTCTGAGGATAACCCTAATAATAGCAGTGAATCTACACAGGATAATTCATCAGCTAATAAATATCCACGAGGAAGTGTAGAAGGGTTAGTTGCAAGTTCACCAACAGCTCAATACACTGATCAAATAATTGGAGTTGTAGCTAGTGGAAGCTCAGCACAAGTTTATTTGTTAGAGAAAAATAATGATACTTGGGAAATGATACTTCAGACAAATGGATTTGTTGGTTCTCAAGGTGTGGGACAAGCATCTGAATATGTTTCAAAAACACCTAAGGGAAGCTATAGCTTAGGATTTGCATTTGGAACTGGTTCTAATCCAGGTGCTAAATTATCATATAGACAAATAACCAATGATAGTTACTGGATTTCAGATGTGAATAGTCCATTATATAACACTTGGCAGGAAGGTGATTATGGCGGAGGAGTCAATGAACATTTAATAGATTATTCAACGCAATATCAATATGGAATCACGTTAAATTATAATGGCGGAGTTGGTGGAGGAAGTGCATTTTTCCTACATTGCAGCAATGGGATTACAACGGCGGGATGTATTTCTGTACCCACAAATACAATGCTAACATTGATACAACGTATACATAGTGGTGCACATATTATTAATGTTAATTCTGTAGATGAATTAGAAAATTATTAAATACATATATTATTTTGTTTTAAAAGGAGGGGGCTTTCGCAAAATGCATAAATGCCCTACAAAAATGAATAATAGCTTTAGCTATATGAAAAAGACCTATAAAACTAGTGTGAAATTTCTAGTTTTATAGGTCTTTTATTTATTGGGACTTATAAATATTAATTATGCGACAGCCCCTTTTGTATAGTATTGATTATTGAAGTTTAAATTAATATCAAAACTAAGGCCAAAGCACTTACGATTTGAACTAAAGCGATATATATGCAGTAATGAAGTTTTTTTACTCATAATTACACATCTTAGCATTTATTATAGTTAAAGCTTCTTAATATAGCTTTTGTATATATGCGGAAAAATTATAGAAAAGCGGTGGAAATTGTTGGGGAAATTAAGAAGATTTGATATTAAGTAGAAAATATGATAAAATAGTTTAGATTCAAGTTAAATAAAGAAGGGTTAAATAGGTCAGAAATACAATTAGTTATATTATATACAATGAACAAATAGGAAAATTAAACAATTTGGAAGTAAGGTTATGGTACAATAATCAGGATAAAAATATCATTAATGAAATAGATAAATCACTTTCAATAAAGGAACAAGCTAGGCAGGCTCATAATTTAAGAAATAAATATAGAACTCAAGCAAGAAAGTTAATGAAGGATAGAGCTTTAGCTAAGCATTTAAATAGCAATAATTCTAATTTGCCTTTTGAGTATTATGAGAGTAAATATTTAAATCAAGGATATAGAGATAAAAGTCTTTATGAGCAAATTATAGCGGCTTCCACAAAAAGTAATGAAAGAGTAAATCAAGCCTTAGGACTGGCTTGATGTGCTTTGAAGGGCTAAGTAATAATCTTAGGCTCTTATTTTTTAGAAAGAATTGTTCAAATATTCAAATAATAGAGGTGTAATATGAATACTAGAGAGTTGGCAAAAGCCTATAAAGAATACATAATAAATTTAAGAAGGGACCTCCATGCGAATCCTGAATTAGGATTAGAGGAAGTTAGGACGAGTAAGAGAATTAAAGAAGAATTAGATAAGCTTCAAATACCACACTGTGAAGTTGGTGGTACTGGAGTTATTGGAATAATAAAAGGACAACATGAAGGAAAAACAGTTGCTTTAAGGTCAGATATAGATGCATTGCCTGTAAATGAAGCAAATAACTGTGAATATAAGTCTAGGAATTGTGGAGTAATGCATGCTTGTGGTCATGATGCCCATATAGCTATGCTTTTGGGTGCTGCAAAAATCTTAAAGGAAAAAACTTCAGAATTTAATGGGACGATTAAGCTTATATTCCAACCAGACGAGGAATGTGGCAGAATTTCAGATAAGATTATAGATGAGGGCATGCTAGATGGCGTTGATACTGCTTTTGCTATGCATGTTCTTCCAGATATAGAAGGTGGAAAAATTTCTATAGAAGCAGGTCCAAGGATGGCAGGTACAGATATGTTTAAAATTAAGGTCAAGGGAAAAGGTGGTCATGGAGCTATGCCACATCAATGTATAGATGCTGTAGTAGTTGCCTCTGCCATTGTTTTAAACCTTCAAAGTCTTGTTAGTAGAGAAATAGATCCAATAGAAACTGCTGTAGTTACTATTGGAAAGGTGGTAGCAGGAACTAAAGGAAATATTATAGCTGGCGAAGCAGAGTTAGATGGAACACTAAGATATTTCAATAAAGACCTTAGACCGGTTTTACGAAGTGGGATAAAAAGAATTGTTGAAAATATAGCAAGTACATATCGTGCTACAGCAACATTTGAAATAGAAAAAGGTTCCATTATACCAGTAGTAAATGATGCAGAGTGCAGTGAAATAGCTAAAAAGGCTGTAGATATTATTGCTGGTAGGGATGCTATAGTTACAAAGGAAAAGATGGCCCTAGGAGAAGATTTCTCCTTATATCTAGATAGGGTTCCTGGAGTTATGGCATTCTTAGGCATTAGAAATGAGGAAAAGGGTGCGTGCTATCCACTTCACCATGAAAGCTTTGATATCGACGAGGAGTACTTGGATCTTGGAGCTGCGTTACATGCTCAATATGCTTTAGAATATTTAAAGTAAATCTTAATATTTTTGTCATACTTATATTTATTTAATGATGTATTCTATAGAAAGAGTATCGTTACAATTGAATATTTCAATTGTATGAAAGGAAGCATAAGTATGATAACTATAAAATTTAGCACGTTTGCCACAGTTGCCCTTATAGTTTGGGCTTTATATAGAATTTATCACAATGTAAAAAGTAAGGGGATAAATGTAAGAAGAGAGATTCTTCTAAATTTACTATACTTTTATGTAATTATATTAATGGGAGTAACATTCTTTCCATTTCAAATTACTTTAGGTAGCTTATTCCCATTAGAGATAAACGGAGAGATATTAACAAGAACTTTAGATTTAATGGCTGTGCCTAGTATATTTTACATGAATTTGTTTGGAAATATAGTTTTATTTATGCCTTTAGGGATATTGATATCTTTACTTAAGGAAGGCAAGAATAATTTCTTTAAGGCAATATTTTTGGGATTTATATTATCACTAACAATAGAAAGCTGCCAGTTATTTATTGACTATAGAATTTTTGATGTAGATGATTTGATTTTTAATACTATAGGGTATATGATGGGGTATACTATATATTTACTATATAAAATGGTAAGGTTAAAAGAAGTTAAGAGTGATACAGAAAATCGAAAGATTTTACCAATTATCATAATTCAATTGGTAACAACTATGGTAACATTAGGTGCATTAATTGGATGTAATGTTTTTATTAATTCAAATGGAGATTTCAACTATGAGGTTTTACATTTTGAAAAATATGAGGATATGTCTGAAGAATATAGAACTAGACAACATACCGTAAAAATTAAATTGAAGGATGGTATTTATACAAAAAGTCAAGCTGTAAAAATTGCAAAAGATATAGTCGGAGAAGAGTATTATGATGAGGAATTTGAAAGCGTAGAATATTCATGTATACAGGAGAAGCTCCAGAGGATCACATTATAGGAGATTTTGATTTGGGAATACGTATTAATGGTGGAGTATTTGAGTATATGAATAATCAAAGGGTGAAGATATAGTGACTTTAATAAGAAGTTGAATGGATAATGCATATAAGAAAAAGGCTGAAGATATATATATCTTCAGCCTTTTTCTAGTAAATTAAAGTGGTAAAGCCGTAGTATAATTACAATTGACATTAGGGATATTCATCATTTATAACTAAATTACACCCACCGATAAAAGGCTAAGGAAACTTAGTCTTTTTTTATGCCGTCATAAATTCGTCATAAATTATATTCATAAATCTGCTTAAATCTGCATGTGTAAAATATCTACAAAAGGTAAAAACCCTTGAAATTTCAAGGGTTTTCATTGGAGCGGAAAACGGGATTCGAACCCGCAACTCCCACCTTGGGAAGGTGGTACTCTACCGTTGAGTCACTCCCGCATATTAAATTAGTCTAAGATAAAATTAAGATTTAAATGATATTTTAAATTTATATATTAATTATAGCTTAAAGTTTTAAGAAAATCCATACATAAAATAAAATATTTTACAATAGATTAAGGTTTACATAATTTGTGAGAAGTTGTTGTAGTTTAAGAGAAAAAGATTTGTTTATAAATAGTGGTATTATAAATGAGTAGTAACTTTGCAAATGAATTTCAAGTAAAAATACTTAATATGGCTCGTTGGTCAAGTGATGAAGACCTCACCCTCTCACGGACGAATCAGGGGTTCAATCCCCATAGGGCTACCTCAATTGATAAACTCGTTGGAATAACTTAATTCTAACGAGTTTCATTCTTGAGTTTCAAATTAAATTCATATATTCTTACAACCTGAGTAATAAAAATCTAGGATATGCACATACTTTAGATATATTGAATTACAACTTCAAGAGTTGAGGTTAGGAGGAAGAAAATTATGAAGAAATGGATTTGTACAGTATGTGGATACATACATGAGGGAGATACTCCCCCTAAAGTTTGCCCAATATGTGGAGTAGGTGCAGATAAATTTAAAGAGATGGATGATGAACTTGCTTGGGCTGATGAACACAGAGTTGGAATAACTGAGGGAATAGATAATGAAATAATTGAAGGATTAAGAGCTAATTTTATGGGTGAATGTACAGAAGTTGGTATGTATCTAGCTATGGCGCGTCAAGCGGATAGAGAAGGATACCCAGAGGTAGCAGAAGCTTATACCCGTATTGCATATGAAGAAGCAAATCATGCTTGTAGATTTGGAGAAATGCTAGGTGAAGTAGTTATGCCTGATACGAAAGCTAATCTTCAAGCTAGAGTAGAAGCAGAATATGGAGCTTGTGAAGGTAAGAAGAAATTAGCAACACTTGCTAAAAAGAATAATCTAGATGCTATCCATGATACCGTTCATGAAATGTGTAAAGATGAAGCTAGACATGGTAGAGCTTTTAAAGGGTTATTAGACAGATACTTTAGTAAATAGATTTTAATATTATTTTAAAGGAGTGTTTATAATGCAAAAAATCACATGTGACGTAGCTAATTGTTCACATAATAATACAGGAACTTGTTATGCTGACCGTGTAAATATTGGTGGAAATGGAGCATCTGTTGGAGAGGAAACTTGTTGTGGTTCTTTCCTAGATTCAAGATTATATAGTCATCTTACTAATCATTCAGCTAGTGGTGGGAATTCTACTGCGTTAGTTTGCAAGGCTGAGGAATGCACATATAATAAAAATCAATTATGCAGTTTGGAGACTATTCAAGTTTCAGGTGGACCATCTAATATTTATACTGAAACTTATTGTGCTAGTTTTGAAGAGTAATATACATTGGGCAAAAAGTAAAATAATGAAATATTTAAATAGGAAAATCAAATAGGTTAATTTAATGTAGAACATACAGTCAAGGGCAGTATAGCTGTCATTGACTGTATGTTCTATATTTTTTCATGAAAATATAGAAGGAAATTACACTAAAAATAGAACTTTTATGATAGCATTAAATAATAGGTAATTAGAATAAGAAAAAGGTGAGGTAATGAAGGAGATAATAGAAACTTTAAGTGAAAACTTTCTTTTCAAAGGGGTAAACAAAGAAGAGATTGAAATATTAGTTGAGGATTTAATTTATAGAAAATCAAAGTATAAAAAGGGAAAGATTATAGCATATGAAGAAGAGCCTTGTAATACATTAGGTGTAATTTTACAAGGTGAAATCGAAATACAAAGACTTTATTCTAGTGGAAAGTCAGTTATTTTAGCTAGATTTAGCAGGGGAGATGTATTTGGGGAAGCAATATTTTTTGCTAGTGGTGCTGTGTATCCAGCTACAGTAGTAGCAATTTCAAATTGTGAAATTCTTTATATTAAGAGAGAAGAAATTTTAAGGATATTAGGGAGAAATAAAAAGGCTCTTGAAAATTTTTTAGGGCTTTTAAGTAACAAAATTATGATTTTGAACTCTAAGATAAAAAATATTTCCTATAAGACTGTAAGGCAGAAGGTTATTAATTATATTTTGCAACAAAGTGAGGATGGAGTAATTTCACACATAAAGCTTAAAGAAAGTAAAGAGACAATAGCTGCAGATTTGGGTATTCCAAGACCGTCTCTTTCAAGGGAGTTAATAAGCTTAAGAGATCTGGGATATATAACCTTTGATAGAGCGACTATAGATATTTTAGATTTAGAGGCCTTAGAAGCAGAGATGGTAGAATAATTAGTTTGGAGGTTCGTAACATGTGTTACGGATTTTCAAACTTCTTTTATATACAATAAAGATAGACAGAAATTAAAAATTTAATACTAAGAAATTAGTGTGAAGGAGAGATATAAATGGAAAACAAAATGTTTTGTTATCAATGTCAAGAAACGGCTGGGTGCAGCGGATGTACTAAAGTAGGTGTGTGTGGAAAAAGCCCTGAATTATCAAATATGCAGGATTTACTAATATATGTTACAAAAGGACTTTCAGAAGTAACGACAAGATTACGTAGCGAAGGTAAAGCAATAGATAAAGAATTAAATCATTTCATTACATTAAACTTATTTACAACTATTACAAATGCTAATTTTGATGATGAAGTATTTTATAGCAGAGTAAAAGAAGCATTAGCTCTTAAAAGTGGATTAATTGGTAAATTAAATAGTAAAGAAAATTTATCAGAAGCAGCATTATGGAATGCTACAACTGGCGAAGAGATGGATAAAAAAGCTGGATTACTAGATAAAATTAAACAAGCAGTAGTAGGTAATAAAGAGGTTAAAACTGTAGATGTGATTTTAGCTGAAAAATCAGCCTCATCTCAAGTTGGAGTATTAGCAACAAAGAATGAAGATATTAGAAGCTTGAGAGAACTGATCACTTATGGATTAAAGGGTTTAAGTGCATACTCAAAGCATGCCAATGCATTAGGGTATGAAAATGAAGAGATTGATGTATTTATGCAGGCTACTTTAGCTAAATTATTAGATGATAAATTAACTGTTGATGAACTAGTAGCATTAACATTAGAGACAGGTAAAGTTGGTGTTGATGGAATGGCATTACTTGACTCTGCGAATACAGGAACTTATGGACATCCAGAAGTAACAAAAGTTAATATTGGAGTTGGTACAAACCCTGGTATTTTAGTATCTGGTCATGATTTAAGTGACTTAGAGCAGTTATTAATTCAAACACAGGGAACTGGTATTGACGTATATACTCACTCTGAAATGTTACCAGCTCATTATTATCCTCACTTAAAGAAATACACAAATCTTGTAGGTAACTACGGAAATGCTTGGTGGAAACAAAAAGAAGAATTCGAAAGTTTTAATGGACCAATATTAATGACCACAAACTGTATTGTACCACCAAAAGATTCTTACAAAGATAGAATATACACAACTGGGGCAGCAGGTTTCGCTGGATGTAAACACATCGAAGGTGAAGCAGGAACAGAAAAAGATTTCTCTGTAATTATTGAACATGCTAAAAAATGTCAAGCTCCTATAGAGATAGAGACAGGTGAAATAGTGGGCGGATTCGCTCATAATCAAGTATTTGCATTAGCGGACAAAGTAGTAGATGCAGTAAAATCTGGAGCCATTAAAAAGTTCTTTGTAATGGCAGGATGTGACGGTAGAGCGAAATCAAGAAACTACTATACAGATTTTGCGAAGGCATTACCTAAAGATGCAGTTATTTTAACAGCGGGTTGTGCAAAATACAAATATAACAAATTAGATTTAGGGGATATTGGTGGTATTCCAAGAGTTTTGGATGCTGGACAATGTAATGACTCATATTCTTTAGCACTGATCGCTCTTAAGTTAAAAGAGGTATTTGAATTAGAGGATATTAATGAATTACCAATTGCATATAATATTGCATGGTATGAACAGAAAGCGGTAATAGTATTATTATCATTATTATATCTAGGAGTGAAAAACATTCACTTAGGACCAACGTTACCAGCATTCCTATCACCTAATGTAGCGAATGTACTTATTGAAAACTTTGGAATTGGTGGAATAACTAATGTGGAAGATGATATGAAAATATTTATGGAAATGTAAAATTGGGAAAAGAGGTATTCTTAAGAGTGCCTCTTTTTCTTATTTTTATTAATGTATTAAAGAAAATAAGAAAATTTGATACATTAATTGTAAATGAGCGGTATAATAATTATAAATATACACATAATAAATATGTGCCTTTATCAATAACTAATTTTCATAAATGCATACTTATTAAAAATAATTTCAAAATAGGGAGTGGTTTTATGTATAAGGTAAATGATAAAGTGAATATTAGACGTAGAAATTTATTTGGAAAAGCTGAAGCGCTGAATGGTAAGATAGTTAAAATTAATAATTATACAACTAGAACTTACGATGGTTTTCTTTATAATGAAACTCATTATGATGTAGAATTAGCTAATAGCAAGAAGGTTGTAGGATTTAATAAATTATCACAACCGTATCTTAAAAAATATGATTTTGCATAAATTAAAATAGAATATTTAATATGGAAGTGGAGATATAACTTATAAATGTATATCTCCACTTTTTATTTTTCTGTGAACTGTAGATTGATTTATACCTAATTCTGCGGATGCTTTTGCTATAGAACCATTGTTTCTAATTGCTTTAGGAATCATAATTTGATCTACAATTCCGTATACCTCATTAAGATTTGTATAACCATTTATAATTACCAAAGGCTTAGTATCATTGGTTTCAGTAATAATTGAGTCGGTGTTAATGAATATTTTAAAGTCACTTTCAGTAACTATATCTTTTGAAGAAAGGACAACAAAGCGTTCCACTATATTTTTAATTTCACGAATATTACCTGGCCAATTATACTCATAAAGAAGATTCATTGTAGCATCAGAGATTTTTAAATCTCTATTATACTTTTCATTGTAAAAGTTTAAAAAATACTCAACTAGAGGTAAAATATCTTCTTTGCGTTCTCTTAAAGCAGGTATTCTTATTGGAATTACACCTAGACGATAGTATAAATCTTGTCTAAATTTCTTAGCAGTATTTAGTTGGGTTTGGGTAAAATTAGTAGCACTAATATATCTAATATTTAAGTGGATAGGTTTATTACCACCAACCCTTGTAATAGTATTTTCTTGAATTGCGCGAAGAAGCTTTGTCTGCATCTTCATAGGAAGTTCGCCTATTTCATCTAAAAATAAAGTTCCACCATTTGCCTCTTCTAGTAAACCTTTTTTACCACCTTTTTTTGCACCTGTGAAGGCTCCGTCCTCATATCCAAAGAATTCAGATTCAAGAAGTTCAGAAGGAATAGCACCGCAATTTATTGCTACAAAAGGCTTGTCTCTGCGTTGGCTATAACGGTAAATAGTTTTTGCAATAATTTCTTTGCCTACACCTGATTCGCCATTAATAAAGATAGATGAATCAGAAGAGGCTGCACGAATTACAATCTTCTTAATGTTTTCCATAACTTCACTGTTGCTTATATATTCCGTTGGCTCTGGATTTTGAGTATTAAACTTCATTTGGCGTTCAAGTTTAATTAGTCTAGTTATATCTCGCCCAGTTAACACACCACCATTCAAATCATTGCCATTGGTGAAGAATGGAACCGCAGTATATGATATAACTTTTCCGTTTGGATATACTACATTTCTATGAATTTTACTTCGAGCAGCAAGCATATCAATTATGATTGGACTTTGAACAAGGCCTTGTCTAGAAACTTCATATATACTTTTTCCTAAAGCTTCAGAGCGTTTAAAAGGAAGAAGTATATCACATAAAGGGTTCATTTTTTTTATTACGCCATGTTCGTCAAATATAATAATAACTTCATCGATATGTTCAATCACCATATCAATAGTTTGATTATTGAGAATGGAGTTTTCAAAAATATAAAGGGATACTGTTTCCCTTTTATCATTCTTAAAAGAATAAATATCTACATGAATAGTTAAATCCTTAATTTTAATATCTCTAGCTAGATTTTGGCTTTTAGTAATTTCATCAAAGTTAAAATTAGTATCGAGCTCTTTAATATTTGTTGGAGAATTAATATTTATATATTTAAGTACATTGTCCATCATTGAATTTGTATATAGTATCAATCCAGAAGTACTAACGAGAATTACTGGATTAGATAATTTATCTAAAAAATCGTTCATTTTAATCAGGCCTTTCTAAAACTGTAATAGGTAATAGATGTAAAGGTTATCTTATAAAAATAATAACATAGGTAAGCGTAGAATTCTATAAAATTGCTAGTTTAAATTCAAGTGTAACGCAAAAAGCGTTGACAAAAAGCGTTAATACGATGCATTATGCGAGGCTTTTTTACTAGATAAGGAAATTAAATAATGAAAAAAAGTGTATAAGTATATTAAATAAGTATAAGAAGGTTGGCATGATACTTGCTGATATAAAACAAGTGTAGTGATATATAGCTATAAATAGAATTACATGAATCAATATAAGGATTGAAATATGAGGAGGACTTGAGATGAGAGAAGTAGTAATAGTAAGTGCAGCAAGAACACCAATAGGAAAGTTTTTAGGAAGTTTAAAAAGTTTATCAGCAGTTGAACTAGGTGTTATAGCTGTTAATGCAGCAATGGAAAGAGCAGGAATTAAGCCAGAACAAGTTGAGGATGTAGTAGCTGGAATGGTTTATAAGGCTGGAGCAAAAGGAAACCCAGCAAGACAAGTTCAATTAGAGGTTGGTATTCCACTTCAGGCTGGAGCTGTTACAGTAGATCAGCAGTGTGCATCTGGTATGCGTGCCTTTGAGATTGCAGTTTCACAAATAATGTTGGGTAAGGCTGATATAGGGGTTGCCTTTGGTATAGAAAGTATGTCAAATGTACCACATATTTTATTAAATGCAAGAAATGGATATAGATTAGGTGGGGAAACAATAAAAGATTCACTTTTATATGATGCATTACATTGTGCTTTTAGTGGTGAGCATATGGGAATGACAGCTGAAAAATTAGCAGATATATACTCAATATCTAGAAAAGAGCAAGATGAGCATGCAGTATTAAGTCATCAAAGAGCAATAGAAGCTCAAAGAGCAGGTAAGTTTGCTGATGAAATTGTTCCTGTAGAGATTAAAACAAGAAAAGGTACGGTTATTGTAAGTGAGGATGAGTGTCCGGATGATAATGCATCAACAGAAATTCTAGGGAAGTTAAGACCAGCATTTATAAAGGAAGGTTCTGTAACTGCTGGAAATGCATCAAGCATTAACGATGGAGCAGCAGCGGTAGTGTTAATGACGGCAGAAAAAGCTAAAGCGTTAGGAATAATACCATTAGCGAAAGTTGTATCAACAGCGACAGTTGGGGTTGACCCTTCAGTTATGGGAATAGGACCTGTACATGCAATACCTAAGGCGTTAGATTATGCTAAGTTAAATATTGAAGATGTGGATTACTTTGAAATTAATGAAGCTTTTGCAGCTCAATTCTTAGCTGTAAACAAAGAGTTAAATCTTTCTATGGATAAAGTAAATGCAAATGGTTCTGGTATTTCACTTGGGCACCCAGTTGGATGCACAGGTATAAGAATTCTAGTATCTTTAATAAGTGAGTTAAAAAGAAGGGATGCTAAATATGGTTGCGCTTCACTTTGTGTAGGTGGAGGCCCTGCTATGGCTACTATAATTGAAAATATTGCTTAGTTATTAATGTTTAGACACTCAGAAATGAGTGTCTATTATTATGTTGAGTATGTTGCATATAATAAATAGTTATGCTATATATTTAAAGATTACTAGATAATTTATTGAATTTTAGATATAATTTAATTAAATATTTAAATGTGAAGGCGAGGGGAAACTGATGAAAAAAAGAGAAGATTATATTTCATGGAATGACTATTTTATGAGTATTTCTATACTTTCGGGAATGAGAAGTAAGGACCCATCAACTCAAGTTGGGGCTTGTATAGTGGATGGAAACAATAGGATTTTATCTATAGGATATAATGGATTTGTGAATGGATGTAGTGATGAAGATTTTCCATGGTCTAGGGAAGGTGGTTTTTTAGAAACAAAATATCCTTTTGTAGTTCATGCAGAACAAAATGCTATATTAAATGCTAGGGGGAAATCCTTAGAGGGGTGCAGAATCTACGTAAATTTATTTCCTTGCCATGAATGTGCAAGAAATATAATTCAATCAGGGATAAAGGAAGTTTATTATTTAAGTGATAAATATGCAGATACAGATTCTATTAAAGCTTCTAAATACATGTTTGAAAAAGCTGGTGTAAAGCAGATAGAGCTATCACCTAGCGTAGATAAAATTGAGATAAACTTAAAATAAAGTCATACCATTTATGGTGTGACTTTTTTATAATATATATGGGATATACGAATATGTATGTATTATTCTTAATTGGTTTAATATTGTATTAATTGCATAATTTATAATAAATTCTATGTAAAAATAAGGTAAATTACAAAGTGTTGCAACCACTAATGTGTAAAGGTATGAACAAAATGTCAATGGATTTCAAAAAATAAATTAAAGAAAATAATCTCCGAAAACGTTGATTAATATACTATATGTAGTATAGAATGGGTTCTATGATACTAGATGTAGTATTCTAGGTAATGCTAGGAGGATGTTTTATGGTTAGAGAATTAAAAATAATTAAGAGAAATGACAGTATTGTTGAGTTTGATGGATCGAAGATTGAACAAGCAATACTAAAGGCAATGAAATATGGTAGTGGAATATATGAACCAGAAATTGCCAAGAAAGTAGCGGAAGACATAGAGGGAGTCTGTAGAAAAAATACAGCTTCACCAACAGTGTACCAAATTGAAGAAATGGTATATAAAACATTAATTACATACAAACAAGAGCTAACAGCTAAGGCTTATGAAGGATATAGAGCGGTACAATCCTTCAAAAGAGAGATAAATACAACAGATGATAGTATATTAGGACTATTAGATAGAAGTAATGAGGATGTACTAAATGAGAACTCTAATAAAAATGGAGTTTTAGCTTCAACACAAAGAGATTTAGTTTCAGGGGAAGTTTCTAAGGATATTTCAAGAAGAAAGTTAATTCCTGCTCACATAGTACATGCTCATGATGAAGGGGTTCTTCATTACCATGATATGGATTATGCAATGCAGCCTATTCATAATTGTATGCTTATAAACTTAGAAGATATGCTAACAAATGGAACTGTAATAAACAATAAGCAAGTTGAAAGTCCAAAATCTTTTGGAACAGCCTGTACAATTGTAACTCAGATAATTGCACAAATTGCTAGCGGACAGTATGGTGGAAACACTATAACAATAAAGCATATAGCACCTTTTTTAAGAGTTTCTTATGACAAATATTACAGCAAATATAGTGCGAAGTATTCAGAGGAAATGGCTCGTGAACTAGCTGAAGAGAGAATGCTAGAAGAGTTAAAATCGGGTATACAAACTGTTAGATATCAACTATCAACTTTACATACAAGTAATGGACAAGCACCATTCTCAACAATTTACTTAGAGATTGAAGAAGGCAGTGAATACGAAAGAGAAATGGCTTTAATTTGTGAAGAGATGATACTGCAAAGATTAGAGGGAATGAAGAACTACAAAGGTCAGCCAATTGGAGAAGAGTTCCCTAAGTTAGTTTACTTGCTAGATGAGCATAACTGCTTAGAAGGTGGAAAGTATGATTATATTACTAAACTAGCTGCTAAGTGTAATACTAAAAGATTAGTGCCTGATTATCAAAGTGCTAAGATTATGAGAAAAAATTACTGTGGAGAAACTTTTCCACCAATGGGATGCAGATCACATCTAAGCCCATGGAAAGATGAAAATGACAAGTATAAATGGTACGGTAGATTTAACCAAGGAGTTATTTCACTAAACCTAGTACAAGTTGCTTTAACAGCAGAGAAGGATATGAATAAGTTTTGGGAAGTTTTAGAGGAGAGATTACAGCTTTGTAAAGAAGCTTTAATGGTTAGGCATAATTTACTAGTAGGAACTACCTCTGATGTATCTCCAATTCACTGGCAGCACGGTGGAATAGCTAGACTTGAGAAGGGTGAAAAAATTGATAAGCTTCTTAAGGATGGATACTCAACTTTATCTTTAGGTTATGTAGGAATATATGAAATGACTCAAGCAATGCTTGAAATTTCTCATACAACTAAAGAGGGAGAAGAGTTTGCCCTTAAAGTTATGCGTCATTTAAATGAAACTTGTCAAAAGTGGAAGGAAGAGACTGGGCTTGGATTCGGACTATATGGAACACCAGGAGAGAGCTTAACTTCAAGATTCTGTAGAATTGATAAGCAAAAATTTGGTGAGATAAAGAATGTTACAGATAGAATGTACTATACTAACTCATATCACGTTCATGTAACTGAAGAGATAGATGCTTTTAGTAAGCTAAAGTTTGAAAGTCAGTTCCACGATATTAGTTTAGGTGGATGCATCAGCTATGTTGAGGTTCCAGATATGAGCAAAAACTTAGATGCTGTAGAGCAAATAATAAACTACATTTATCATAATATCCAGTATGCTGAGATAAACACTAAGCCAGATGTATGCTTTAAATGTGATTACACAGGAGAAATTAAGCTTGATGAGAATTTAGAGTGGCATTGTCCAAACTGTGGAAATAGAGATAAGAATGATATGCAAGTTATGAGAAGAACTTGTGGATATATAGGATCAAATATGTGGGGTAAGGGCCGTACTCAAGAAATCGGACAGAGAGTACTTCATTTATAATTTACTGTGGGGTGAGATAATGAAATTTACTAAGATTAAGGATAATGACGTTGCTAACGGAATGGGAATAACTATGTCTGTTTGGACTCAGGGATGTCCTCATCACTGTAAAGGATGCTTTAATGAAGAAACCTGGAATTATGAAGGTGGAAATGAGTTCAGTTCAGAAAATCTTCAATATGTATTAGATAACATAGATAAGAATGGTATTAAGAGAAATCTTGCTATTCTTGGAGGCGAGCCTTTATATCCTCCAAATGTAGATGGAGTTTTAGAACTTTGCAAGAAGTTTAAAGAAACTTATCCTAATAAAAAAATTTATTTATGGTCTGGATATATATATGAGGAATTTAATGAAAAGCAGAGAGACATACTAGAATATATAGACATACTTGTAGATGGACCATTTGAAATAGAAAATAGAAATTTATCCCTTACACTTAGAGGCTCATCAAACCAAAGAATTATAGATATAAAGAAAAGTTTAGAAAATAATATATTGGTGTTAAGTTCTTTGAATTCTTAAAATTTAAACTAAAAGTAAATTTATTGTATAGGCCTTATCCGTGTGATAACATGGGTAAGGCTATATTATTACGAAAGATGAAAGGTTTGAAAAACATGGAGAAAATATTTGCAGTCATAGGTATGGCTCTTTGCATAGGAGTAGTTTATCTATTTTCAAAAGAGAAGAAAAGCATTCAGTGGAGAAGTGTTTTAGTAGCATTCTTTGGTCAGATTCTTTTAGCGGTATTACTTATAAAAACACCGTTGTGGAAGGGAATTGAATGGTTAGCTAATGGATTTACATGGATAATAAGTCAATCTACAGAGGGAATTAACTTTGTATTTGGTGGGTTAACTGAAAACTATGTATTCTTTATTAATGCATTATTACCAATAGTATTTATAAGTGCTTTAATGGGTATATTATTCCACTTTAATATTTTACAAAGGTTTATAGCTATAGTAGGAAAATTTATAGCTAAAGTTCTAAAAGTAGATACATTAGTTGCAGTAAATGGTGTTGCAAATATGTTCTTAGGACAATCTGAGAGCTTATTCGTAACAAAATCATATCTTCCAAGTGCTAATGATTCAGTTATATTTGCCACCCTTGTAGGTGGAATGACCTCAATAAGTGCATCAGTAGTTGGATTGTATGCATCTTATGGGGCATCTATGGAATGGATTATTGTATCTATGCCATTAACTGTATTTAGTACATTTGTTTTAACACAGATATTTATGCCAACAAGTTATGATGCAGGTGATATTGAAATTGAAAATGATAAAGGTGTAAATGTAATCGAAACTATGATGAATTATGCCATGGCAGGATTTAAAGGTGTTATTGGAATAGCTGTAGCACTTATAGTATTCTTATCAGTAGTTTCTATGATAAATAACTTTATGGGGATTTTCGTTCCAGGATTAACACTTCAATCAATCCTTGGAATAGTATTTAAACCATTAGCTATATTAATGGGAGTTCCAGCAGGAGAGTTAAACTTAGTATCAGAAATTTTAGCTACAAAGCTAGTAACTAATGAGGCCGTTGCTTTTGGATTACCTCAATTTGCAATGTTATCAGTTAATACAAAGGCAATGATAACAACTGCACTATGTGGTTTTGCTGGAATTGGAAGTATAGGTGTTTTAATTGGTGGATACACTGCTGTAGCACCAAATAAGGTTAATGTTGTTGCAAAGCTGGGTGTTAAAGCACTTTTAATTGCTACTGCAGTAAATCTTTTAACTGGGGCTGTTGTAGGCTTAGTACTTTAAAATTTATATTTACAAAAAGTGTAAGAGAACCCTTTAGGGGTTCTCTTTTTGTAGAATGAATAGCATATTTTGTAGGAAAATGTGGGGAAATAATTATTTTTATAATCCATAATGATGTAGCATTTCTTTATATAGATGCATTGATAATAGTATAAAGTAATATAAGGAGTATTAATATGGCCATTACAAATTTTCTAACCATGAAATTTCTATCCGGATTTACAGGAACTATTGTGGGTGTCGAACTTTTAATAGCGTGCACTAAAGAATTACCAGGAATAAAGAGAATACCAACTAGATTTTATACCTTTATATTAGCCCTAATCCACCTTGTTGTAGTTAGTTTTGTAGCAGGAAGTTTAGCTTTTACTATAGGGAACTTTTATTTAATGGTAATAAATGCTCTTTTGATTTCGGTTATATTATGTGGTGGATACGACGTTGTAATTGGGAATGTAAAAATACCGCAAATTATAAATAGTAAAAAGCAAGATTCTACGATTAAGATAAATCCAGATAGTAATAATAGTAAAGAGAGTAATGAGAGTAAAACCAATGGTGTAAATGATATTAATGTAGAAAATAATAATGAAGAGGCAATTGCCAGCCTAAGTAATAGGGGAAGAAACAGTAATATTAATGATAAGGAAATTTAGAATTAAGACTATTGAAAAAGAGGATATACTAAAATAAAAATGATATACTACAAGGCATCAAAATGTACCCTATGGAGTAGACAATTAAAAAAAGTCTACCATATAGGGTATTTTAATTTATAATAGAATAAATTAATTGGATAATTATGTAGAAATATTATGTATAAGATAGTATAATGTATATAATAGAAAAATAATCCATTAGTATGACGAATTATATATTAGATTTACGTATAGGTGAATTTGTTTAATAACAGTAGGAGGAGATATGCTAGAAACTATTTTGTTAGCATTTTTTATTGCAAAGATTAAGGGATATAATATAAAACCACTATTTAAAAGTTGGACTATTTATCCAATAGTTATCATGGAGATTATAAATGTAATAGTGCAAGCTATGATTTTTACGGGTAATTATGGTGCAGTAGGATATTTAGCCATGTCTAAAAACTTTTATTTAGCAGTTTATTTGTTTTTGATATTGAAATATGAGCTATATGGAAGTGCTTTAATTGGATCAGCATTTATGATTGGTGGAGGTATGTTAAATGACATCGCCATAAAAGCGAACAACGGTTTTATGCCAGTATATCCAACATTATCTTATTTAACTGGATATACAAAGCCAGAAATGTTTTCCATAGTGCAAGATATTCATATAATAGGAGGAGTGGATACAAAGCTTAAAATTTTAACAGATTTCATAGACACTGGATATAGTGTTCTTAGTATTGGTGATGTATTTATAAGAGTATTTGTATTTTTAATAATATATAATGCAATAAAAAAAATAAATACAATGACAAGACAGGGGGAAGTGGCATGTTAAAATTAACAGCATTTGAAC
>DALZNT010000044.1:0-26076 GCA_032005505.1 Clostridium sp.
CCGAGCGCGGCGAAGGTCGATAAACTTGCTAAGAGGAGTTTCTATATAGAAATTCAATTAGGGTGGTACCGCGGATATTCCGTCCCTTTGTAGGGGCGGTTTTTTTTATGCAAAATTTTGGTTATACTTAATTACAATAGACGTTTGGAAAGGAGAATATTTTATGAAAGAACAATTAGAACAAATTAAAAAAGTTGCTCTTGAGCAGTTAAGTGAAGTTGTAGATAAAGCAGAACTTGAAAATCTTAGAGTAAAATACCTAGGTAAAAAGGGTGAGCTTACTGCAATTTTAAGAGGAATGGGTAAATTATCAGCTGAGGAAAGACCTATAGTTGGTAAAGTTGCCAATGAGGTTAGAGAAGAAATAGAATCTGCATTAGAAGCTAAGGTAGAAGCTATTAAAAGTGCTGAAAAGCATAAGAAGTTAGAGAGCGAGGTAATAGATATTTCTATGCCTGGTAAGAAGCAAGTAGTAGGAAAGAAACACCCTATTAACTTAACTCTTGAGCAAATCAATGATATATTCCTATCTATGGGATTCTCTATAGAAGAAGGTCCAGAGGTTGAAACTGATTATTACAACTTCGAAGCTTTAAATATACCTAAGGATCACCCAGCAAGAGGAGAGCAAGATACTTTCTATATAAATGACAATGTGGTATTAAGAACTCAAACATCTGGAATCCAGGTTAGAACTATGGAGAATCAAAATCCTCCTATAAAAATGCTAGGACCAGGAAAGGTTTTCCGTTCAGATGCAGTTGATGCTACCCACTCTCCAATCTTCTATCAGGTTGAAGGATTAGTAGTAGCGGAAGGAGTTACCTTTGGAGATTTAAAAGGAACTCTTGAGATGTTCGTTCAAAAGATGTTTGGAGATGATATGGAGGTTAAATTCAGACCTCACCACTTCCCATTCACAGAGCCATCTGCAGAGCTTGATGCAACTTGCTTTGTATGTAAGGGAGAAGGATGTAAAATCTGTAAAGGAAGCGGTTGGATAGAAATTCTAGGCTGTGGTATGGTTCACCCTGACGTATTAAGAAGAGGTGGAATTGACCCAGAGAAATACAGCGGATTTGCATTTGGATTCGGTTTAGACAGAATGGTAATGCTTAAATATGGAATAGACGATATAAGACTTTTATACGAAAGTGATATGAGATTCTTAAATCAATTTTAGAAGGTAGGAGGACGATTATGAAATATCCAGTTAAATGGTTAAAAGATTATGTTGATATAAATATTTCACCTGTAGAGCTTGGCGATGCGCTTACATTATCAGGTTCACACGTTGAAGAAGTAATCCTTACAGGGGATGAAATTTCAAATGTTGTTACAGGAAAAATAACTAAAATAGAAGGACACCCAGATGCAGAGAAACTAGTTGTATGTGCTGTAGATATAAATCAGGCTGAGCCAATTCAAATAGTAACTGCTGCTACAAATATGAAGGAGCAGGACATAGTTCCAGTAGCTCTTCATGGTTCAACATTACACGGTGGACTTAAAATTAAAAAGGGAAAATTAAGAGGAGTAGTATCTAATGGTATGTTCTGTTCTGAAGAAGAACTAGGAATAGCAGGGGATGAACCAGTACACGGACTTTTAATAATGCCAGAAGATACACCAATTGGAGTAGATATAAAGACTGTACTTCCTCTTGAAAGTGCAATCATAGATTTCGAAATCACTTCAAATAGAGCTGACTGCTTCAGCATTATTGGAATGGCAAGAGAAACTGCTGCAACTTTAGGTGTCCCTTATAGAATGCCAAACCTGGAGTACACTACTAAAGATGCTACTGATATAACTGATACTTATAGAGTAGAAGTTAGAAGCCCATTATGCAGAAGATATATGGCTAAAGGAATCAGAAACATTAAAATAGAACCATCTCCACAATGGATGCAGGAGAGATTATTAGAGGCTGAAGTAAGACCAATAAATAACATCGTTGATATTACAAACTTTGTTATGTTAGAACTTGGTCAACCACTACATGCTTTTGATGCAAGAAATATAGAGTCTAACACTATAGTTGTGGAAGAAGGAAAAGATGGTGAAAAGTTCACTACCCTTGATGAAGAAGAAAGATCAATAGATAGCACTATGCTTTGCATAAAAGATGGTGAAAAGACTATAGGACTTGCAGGTGTTATGGGAGGGCTTAACTCAGAAGTTAAAGAGGACACTACTATGATAATCCTAGAAAGTGCTAACTTTAACGGACTTAACATCAGAAATACTTCTAAGAAGTTAAACCTTAGAACTGAAGCTTCAGGGAAATATGAGAAGGACTTAGATCCAAACCTATGCGAATTAGCAGTTAAGAGAGTGTGCGCTCTTGTTGAAGAGTTAGGTGCTGGAACAGTTATGGCTGGAGAAATAGATATCTACAATGAAGTTAGGGAGCCACATACTTTAACTGTAGATTTCAAATGGATTAACAAATTCTTAGGAAGCAGAATATCTCCAATGGATATGAAGAGATACCTAGATGGATTAGATTTATTCACTGAAATTGAAGGAGATAACCTAGTTGTTACATGCCCAACTTTCAGAAGCGACTTAAACATTAAAGAAGATATTGCTGAAGAAGTTGCAAGAATCCACGGTTACAATAACTTTGAATCTACTATGCCAACTTGTGAAGCTGTTAAGTCAGGTAAATCTGAAAAGCATAAGTTAGAAGATAGGGTTATAAATTCACTAATTGCAAGTGGGTACAATCAATCTATAAGCTATTCTTTCGTAAGTAATAAAATTTTCGATAAGCTTGCAATACCAGCGGATAGTGAACTTAGAGATGTAGTTGAAATAAGAAACCCACTAGGAGAAGATTTTAAAGTTATGAGAACTACAACTCTTTCTTCTATGATGGAATCTTTAGCTAGAAACTATGTTAAGAGTAACGAATGTGCTATGTTATTTGAAATTGGTAAGGTATATATTAAAAATAAAGATGAAAATCTTCTTCCAGAAGAAAGAAATATCTTAACAATAGGAATGTACGGGGATGGAGATTATCTAGAGCTTAAAGGTGTAGTTGAAAATGTTCTTGCAGGCCTTGGAATAGAGAGTGCTGGATTTGTAAGAGAAAGTGAAAATCAAAGCTTCCATCCAGGAAAAACAGCGGTATTAAAACTTAGAAATAAGGTTGCTGGAGTACTTGGAGAAATTCATCCAGATGTTAGCGAAAATTATGGAGTTGATACAAGATGCTTCATTGCTGAGCTTAACCTAGATATGTTAATGGAATGTGCTAAATTAGAGAGAAGATATAAGGCGCTTCCAAAGTTCCCTGCTGTAACTAGAGATTTAGCTGTTCTTGTAGATGATAGAGTTCTTGTTCAAGAAATTGAAGATACTATCAAGAAGCAAGGCGGAGGAATTCTAGAAAGTACTAAGTTATTTGATGTTTACAAAGGAAGTCAAATTCCTGAAGGTAAAAAGAGTATAGCTTATGCTTTAGTATACAGACATTCAGATAGAACTTTAACAGATGCAGACGTTAATAAAGTTCATGATAAGATTTTAAGAAGCTTAGAGCATAAACTTGGAGCTGAATTAAGATAAGAGAAAGTATTAAGGATGTTAGTATTAGAATAAAATCTAAAATTAACATTCTTTTTGTTATGAAAGTTAGTTATATTACTAAAAATATTGAATATATATAATAATTTTGCATAAAAATGAGAAAATTTTAAATACCATATTTAATAAATAGCTAATATATGTTAAAATAATGGTAAGTTTATCTAGGTGTAAATTTATATTAAGAGGGTGTTTAAGTGAACATTACAACAGTTAAAATAAATGGAATGGAATATAACCTACGAGGTGAAGAAAATAATGAATATTTACAAATGATTGCTCAGTATGTGGATAATAAAATAAATAGCTTAATGATAAAAAATTCTAAAATAAGTCGTCCAGATGCAACTATATTAGCAGCGATTAACCTAGGTGACGAGGTTTTTAAAAACAAAGAATCTTTTGAACGAATTAATGAAAATTATAAGGTGTTAACTAGAGAACACAAGGAACTTATTTCAGAAACTCAAATAATAAAAAGAGACTATGAAGCTCTTCAAGTTGAGAATAGTGAATTAAATAATGCATTAAAAGCTGCAGGAGAAGAGCTTAAAGCTGTAAATGATGAACTTCAATCAGAAGGTATGGAGGTCATTGAGGCTAATTTAGCTAAAAAGGATAAGCTAATTGAGGAAAAACAATCAGAAATTGAATGCTTAAAGAAAGAGTTAGCTATAATGGAAGAGGTAGTTGCAGGCCTTAAGAAGCAAAGTGAAAAGCAACAAGCCTTCAGTAAAAAGCTGCTTAAAGAAAATAATGGACTTAGATATCAACAAATGGCAAGAATAAGACAAATTTCAGAGGTAACTGAGGAACTTAAAGAAGCTAATATAAAGTTGATGAAGAGTGGACAGGCACTTGCAATTAAAAAGTAAGATATATGAGATGATAGTTAATAATGCTGTCATCTTTTTATTTTTAAAGAAAATTAATGACTATTGGTGATAATTAAAATTTTTAGGGCATAGGATTAGATAAAACCATAATTCTTTAGGAGGATTATAATGTGAAAGTTTTACTATGCGCTAGAGGGGACTATGCAAACTCCAGTAGTGGAGACACAGATATTATATTTAAAATATATACGTTTTTAAAGGAAAGAAATATAGAGGTGCAAATATGTGGGGCTAATGAAGACGTGGATTATAATAAATATGACATTGTTCATCTTTTTGATATAAAAAATATATTCGACACCTATAAACATTTTAAATTAGCTAGCAACTGCAAATGTAATATTGTGGTTCAACCTATGTATTTTAATATGAGTAAATTCTTTGAATACACTAATAACACAGCTAGAGTGAATTCTTGGAATAATTGCAAGGTATATAGGGAACTGATTCTAAAGAGGAGTAAACTTATAATTTGTAATAGTACCTATGAAAAAGAGCTTATAGCTAGAGACTTTAGTGTTAAGGGAAAATTTATTACCATTTATAATGGAGTTAATGTTAATTATGAGGATATTCCACAATATGATTTCAGAGGTCGGTATGGCATAGACAAATATATTCTATGTGTAGGCAGAATTTGTGAATGTAAGAATCAATTAACCTTAAGTCGGGTATGTAATGACTTAAAGATAAACTTGGTATTAGTTGGGACTGCCATGGATGAAGAATATTTAAAGGCGTGTTTAAAATATAAAACAACTCATTATCTGGGGTTTATGAAGGAGTATGATTTATATAATGCCTATAGCTTTTCAAAGGCTCATGTCCTTGCTAGCTTTTCGGAAGTTACAAGTCTATCTTCATTGAAGGCTGGAGCCTATGGATGTAATGTAGTTGTTTCTGAAGAGGGAGCATCGAGGGAATATTTTAAGGATATGGCTATATACTGTAACCCTTATGAATATGAGAGCATTAAAGAAGCTGTTAAAAAAGCTATGTGTACTAAGAAAAATGATAACTTAAAGGAATATATAAAGGAAAATTATAACATTGATAAGATGTTACAGGAAATATATAAGGGGTATTTATTGTTGACTAAATAGTATGGAAGCTTATGAATTAAAAGAAACTTAAGTTTGGAGTTTCTCTTACCTCATGAGCTTTATTTTTGTGGAGGATTACTTAAGTAAAGTCTGAATGGTTAATTAGGGTTTATAAAAGGTTATTGATTCAGATTTGTTAAATTGGAAAGAGACTACGAAGAAGATGAGCTATTGCAATTTATAAAGATTTTAAAAGAAGATGACTTGATAGAACAGGGTGGAATAGAGCTTTAACAAACATATCAAGGTAAATACATAAGTATAACTAAAAGAGATAGGGCAAAGTCCCTATCTCTTTTAGTTATAAGATTTAATTAGTCTTACACTCGTGGATTGCTAACTTCTAAAATAAAATCAACCATGTTATTAAGGTTTACATAATCTTGTTCTTTACTGAAGAAAGAAACCAGCTTAAGTATAAGTAAATTTGAAGGGTCTATTAAGTTTAAGGATATTAACTCCAAAAGATGATTTTTAAACAGGTTAATTTCTTCAGTATCTTTAGTGACAATGAGTATATCAAGTAATTGATTTAAAGATTTTATAAGCACAGCAGTGTTTTTTAGCTTTTGACATACCTCTATTGATTTTTTATAGAGATAAATAGCTTTAGGATAGTCACTAAGGAGATTATAAGATTGTCCTAATTGATTATAGGCATTGGCAGCTTGATAGCTTCTATCAAAGGATTTATTAACTTTTAAAGCTTCAGTATATAATTTTTCATGTCTAAGACAATTAGCTTTTAACATATTTAATTTAAGAACCTTATTAGAAGGGATATTATCTATATTTTCAATGGCAATATCATATGATTTTAATCCATTTGAGTAATCCTCTAGATGAATATATGCCAGAATATTATTGAAATAGATTTTATACTTTAATTCATCACTAACACAATCTACATAAAGTAAGGCTAATTTATTAAAATGAATAGCATGGGAGTCTTTAGAAAGACGTATACAGATGCTACCAAGCTTTTGAAGCAAAGCACATATTGAAGCTTTATTGGAAGATGAAACGCGACTTTCATAAGCTTTAATATAGTAGAGGTAACTGTTAGTATAATCATTCTGCTTTTTAAAAATATCACCTATCTTTTCATATATAAGAAGCTTTAGCTCCTTCACATCGTAAAGAGCAATAAAGTCATCTATTTTATGTATGTATTCCATTATATCGGCAGGAACGTTAATTTCAAATTTACAGAGAGTATCAAGATATTCACGAGCAACCTCATAAGCCTGGTCATCGATTCCTTTTAAAATATAATTAATATCTAATATAAAATCTATATCTTTTTCCTTACATAGATTATTAATGTTATTACAGATAGCTTTGGCAGCAGAAGGGGAAAGAGGTGTCTTGTTATGTTCAATTAAACTAAGAAGCTCACGAGTTATTTCACTGCCAGCAACCTCCTTTTGGTTAAACTTAAAAGTGTTTCGTATTTTTTTTATTTTTTCACCAGAAGATAAAAATTCCATCATTATTATACCTCGCTCAAGAGAAGTATTTTACATATTATACTATTATTGAAAAAAATAAACAATAACTCAAAAGTATATTTACAAAAAAAGGGTTAAATGGTATATTGTAAGTGTAAATTAAAGGTTTACTGTATGTACATATATTAAAGATTGTTGCAATTTATAGCGTTGTAATAACTATATAGGAGATGGTATTTATTGAGGTTATTCAAATATGAATTAAAAAGAACTTTAAAAAAGCCAATTATAATTTTAATAATTGCCTTGATATTTTTTCTTGGCATTAATATGTTTAATGAAATGAAATATTTTAATGACAAAATAAAATATAACAGGGAGATTAAGTACTCTTATATTACTATAGGACCTGGAAAAAATACTCATGAACAAAATAAGCAAGCATACTTGGCTGAAAATAAGATTAATGAATTTAATTTATTAGACAGTATGTCCACTTATGCGGAAATGGCAGTAAATGACTATGACAGTGGGAATTTTCAGGAAGCTTATAAAAATGAAATAATAGTATGTATGCTTAGTGCAAGATGGCCATGTAATGATGCAAAAAAAACTGAGTTTTTAAGAAATAGTATTGGTGAAATTTGGAGTGAGCTCTTGCCTGAAATAAAGTATGATGACTTTAAGATTTCTGACAGTATATTCCTTGGAGATTCAGATATAAAGTTGGCAATTATTGATATTAAATATAAGTATGATTTATATAGCAAAAATATTAGAATGATTGATAATTACTCACTGAATAATGTTACCTTCACTTACAATATGATAAATAAATACTTACCATTTATACTAGCTATATTTGTGATTTTAACAACCTTTAATTGTATTAGTGATGAATATAGAACTGGAGTAGTTAAAAATATTGCTACACAAGGTATTAAGAGAAGCAAATATTATTTGACCATGATATTGGCTAATTTTTTATCTGCGGTGGTTATTATATCATCCACAATGATAGTTTTGAATTTTTTAGTGGGTTTCTTAGCAGGATTTCAGTCTATGGATACTCCAATTATATCCCATGAAAAACAATGTAATACCATTAGCGTTGAAGGAATGGATTTGGAGAAGGCTTATAAGAAGTCATTGAATAGAGCATATTTAGGACCTACAGAAGTAAATTATGATGATTTAGCAACGATTTTATTTGAAGATTATAAGTTTATAACCTTTAAAACCTTTTTAATAGAAGCCGTTGGAGTATATCTTCTATTTGCATTTTTCCTTACAGCCCTTTCGGTATTTATCTCATCTATATTTGCAGACAAGATGAAAGTCTTAATGACTTTGATAGTTATCATGGGAATAGGATATTGGGCTGCTTATGCTAAGCCAAGCATTTTTAATGTATTTAGCACTTCAAGGGTTACCCAGATTATAACAGGCAGCGTTAATTTCACTCTACTTGGAAGCTTTATTGTACTGGGAATAAGCATTTTAATTATTCTTTTAGTAGGAATAGCTTATTTTAAGAGAAAGGATATAACCTATTAGGAGGTGCTTTATGGGGAAAGGTATAAAATTTCAGTTAATAAGAAGTGTTAAGTCAGGTAAAAATAGGTTGTTATTAATAGGCTTTTTAGTATATTTAATAGGGTTTTGCTTTTTTCTTGGCTATAAGGAGAAAAGCTATGATGAATCACAAAAGAATATTTTGCAATATGAGCTTCAGGAATATGGCACTATGTTAAATGTTAAATATTATGAAATGAATGAAATGAATGAGTCAGAAAAGGGCTATGATAAGTTAAAACTTGAAAATGATTTTTATCAATCACAATATAATAGTTCAATGCTTATGAAAAGCTTAATAGACAACAGACTAAAAGGAAGTAAAGAATCAACAGAAGATAACTTGAATTATGTAAAAGCTAAACAAATGAAATATGAGGGGATTAAAGAGGGCTATGACAATGGTGTTATTGATGATAAGTATTTAGAAGAGAGAAGCTTATCCATAGAGGAAGTGGATAGGGAATTAAATTATATTGATTATTTACTTGATAAGGAGGTTCCAGGGGCAATAAACCCATATACATTAAATGGGGCAAACTTTTTAAGGAACTTCTTTACAGGAGCCAATATGGTGGTAATTTTAATTTTCATCCTATTATTTGTAATAGACTCCTATGTTATTGAGCTTAGGGATGATTGTTATAAAACAATTTATACTTCACCTTTTAAAAGAAAGGAATTACTATTCTCTAAGATAATTTCTTCTTATATATTAGTTTTTTTAATTATATCCATAGGAGTTTTGCTAGGATTTGTAGTAGTTTCACTAATCTTTGGATGGGGACAGCTATCAAGTCCAGTTCAAGTTAATGAAGGTGTTAATGGAGTAAAACTCATAGTTAAAAATATAGATCAGGCATATCTTCCTTTAAGTGTGGTGACAATAATTAACTTCATAAGCTTTTTAATATTTGTGCTATTTATAGTAGTATTCAGTATTTCACTATCAGTGTATACCAGCAATGACATCTTAAGTTTAGGAGTAATGATTTCATTAATAATGATAACCTACGTTATGCACTCCATAGATAGCTTTATTAATATAAATAGGGTGTTTAATCCTTTTGCCTATATTTTCTTTGAGGATTTAGGTGAATTTGGTTTAAAGATAACCAACTTCTATGGCATGGTAATGCAAATAACGTTATCGACTTTAATATTAGGTTTAACCACATTTAAGTTTAAGAAAAAGGATTTGTTTGGAATAAAGGGGGACTAAGATTATGATAAAAAGAATATTAAGTGGAGTTTTAGTTACCATGATGGCTTTTTCACTTGTAGGCTGTAGTAAAGATAAAAAGGAACAAGATGTAAATCATTATGTTGATTATAAAAATATAGACCTTGAACAGCTTAAAAGACCTGAAATAGGAGAAGAGGTTGCAGTTGTTAAAACTAATTATGGAGAAATAAGACTAAGATTATTTGAAGATATAGCACCAAAGGCTGTTGAGAATTTTAAAACACTAGTAAAGGAAGGATTCTATACAGGACATGCATTTACTAAAACGGGCCAGGTTTCTGTTGGTATAGGAAAAGTTGGAGAGCCTGAATATGACGGTAAGAGTATATATGGAGATGGTTTTGATATTGAAATAGATGATAATTATTTAATGCTCTATGGAAGTGTTGTCATTCCAAGAAGAATTAATATTGGAGGAAAGAATTATAGCAACTTTACAATTATAGACAAGGATTTTCTAAGTGAGGAAGAATTTCAAGAGATATCTACTTTAGGATTTTCTGATAAGGCAATAGAAGCTTTTAAAAGTATTGGCGGAAATATTAAAAATAAGGATAAAATAACCGTATTCGGACAAGTATATTATGGTATGGACACCATTGAAAAAATGCGTGAAGTTGAAGTTGGAGCCATGAATGAGCCACTAACTATAATAGAAATTGAAAGTATAGAGCTAGTAAAATATGAAGGGGATATATAAATAGGGGGTGCAGTATGGACAAACATTTAGTAGAGGTTAATAATATTAATAAATCTTTTGGGAAAAAGAAGGTTTTAGACAATGTATCCTTCTTTATTGATAAAAATGAGATAGTTGGATTTGTTGGCCCAAACGGTGCAGGAAAATCTACAACTATGAAGTGCATCTCTACTCTAATTTTTCCTGATAGCGGTGATATTAAAGTAGCAGGTTATGATGTGAAAAAACAGAGAGAATTGGCATTAAATCAAATGTCGGCTTTAATAGAATCACCTGGATTATTTTTAGATATAAGTGGTAGGGATAATATAAAGCTGTTTGCTAGTTTGAAAAATGTAAGTTCAGAAAGAATAAAGGAGATATATGAGTTTACTGAGTTAAATGAAGCCTTAGATCGTAAGGTTAACGGTTACTCTATGGGTATGAAGCAAAGACTAGCTCTAGGAATTGCACTATTAAGTAAGCCTAAGTTTCTTATACTTGATGAACCTACTAATGGCCTTGATCCTACTGGGGTTATTAAGTTAAGAAATACGTTGTTAGAACTAGTAAAAGGTGAGGAAATTTCAATATTATTTTCATCTCATCAACTGGGAGAAGTAGAGAGATTAGCAGATAGGATTATCTGTATAAATCAAGGTAAGATTGTTGAAACTCCAATGAATATTTTAGAACAATATAAATTTGTAATTGAGGTTGATAAGCCAGAGAAATTCATTGAAGTGTTAAATAATCAATTAAAGGAATTAAAATATAAAAACATAGAAACAAATAAATTTGAGATTAATTTATTAGGGGAAAAAACTATAAGTGAAATATTAAAAGTAATAATAAACAATGATATTAATATTATTGATATAACAAAAGAAAAAATTGATATAGAAAGAATATACAAGAAAATGTATAAAGTTGATTAAAATTTATGATGATAATTTTAATCAGGGGGAATTATGATAAAATCATTAAAACAAACTATTATATATACTTTTAGGAATAGCTGATGAAGCTGTAAGTTTATTTGTGATTTTTTATATAGCTAATATGGCTATAAAAGGCAATATATTACTCGGCTCCATGGTAGCATACATAGATAGTATAGGAATGATTCAGTCTAATCTAAATACATTTTTAAATAGAATACCTGAAATATATAATAATATGTTGTATGTAAACCGATACTTTGAATTTCTAAACTACAGTAATCTCAAAGAAAGTAATAAATCCAAAATAGTAATTAATGGAATTGACTTGAAAGATATAAATATTCAATTATTAAGAGATAAAATAAGTGTAATTTTTCAAGATTACAATAAATATGAATTTACAATGAGAAAAAATATAGACATAAAATTGATACACAAATGGGAGTATGGTTTGATGGAGAACAACTTTCCATAGGACAATGGCAAAAAGTAGCTATTGGAAGAGCTATTATTAGAAATTAGTTGCGAAGAATATAAATTACTATTAGAAAAAGGAAATTCATAATTTTATTTAATGATTACAATGCATGTATACCAAAATAAAAAATGTAAGAGACCTTTACAGGTTTTCTTACATTTTTTTATTGAGTTGAGGAATGTACCTTTGTAAGGGTTGCATTGTGGTGAATTGTGATATAATAAACGGTGAGAATGTTTTGAGATGAAACAAAAGATAAGCTTATTAACTAAGTAGTTGGAAGAAGGCAGATTTAGCTGCTTTCGTTGAGATATTAGGAGGATAACAATGGATAAAATAGAATTACTTGCCCCAGGTGGGAGCATGGAGAGCATCTATGCTGCAGTTCAAGGTGGAGCAAATGCAATATATATGGGAGGAACCAAGTTTTCGGCTAGAGCTTATGCTAGCAATTTTGGTGAGAAAGAATTAATTGAGGTAGTTACTTATTGTCACATGTATAACGTTAAGGTTTATATAGCCTTTAATACCTTAATTAAAGAAGAAGAATTTGAAGAAGCTATAGACTATGGAAAGTTCCTATATAAAATTGGAGTGGATGCTTTAATAACACAAGATATGGGATTGTTTAAGGCCCTTAAGGAAGCAATTCCTGACTTTGAAATTCATGCTTCAACTCAAATGAGTATTCACAATGGAGAGGGAGCTCAGTTTTTAAAGGATCAAGGATTCCATAGAATTGTACTTTCAAGGGAGTTAAGTCTAGATGAAATAAAATATATTTCTACAGATTTAGGAATTGAAACTGAGATATTTGTTCATGGAGCTCTTTGTATTAGTTATTCAGGACAATGTTTAATGAGTAGTGTTATAGGTGGAAGAAGTGGAAATAGAGGCAGATGTGCACAGCCATGCAGACTACCTTATAGCATAATAAAGAAGAGTACGGGAGAGAGCAAGGAAGGTTACCTTTTAAGTCCTAAGGATACATGTACAATTGAAGAGGTTAAAGCACTAGTTGAAAGTGGAACTTCATCATTAAAAATTGAAGGAAGAATGAAAAAGCCGGAATATGTTAGTGGAGTTGTAACTAGTTACAGAGAAGCTATAGACAGCGTTTATGATAAAAAGAAGTTTGATATAGCACCAAAGAAAGCAATGCTAAATCAATTGTTTAATAGAGAAGGCTTTTCTAAGGCTTATCTAAGAGGCAACATAGGAAGAGATATGATGGCATATAATTGTCCTAAGAATACAGGAGTATTTCTTGGGAAAGTTGCTAATGATTATACCATAAAGCTGGAAAAAGACATTAGATGTCAAGATGGAGTTAGAACAGATAATAGTGGATTTACAATCACGAACATTATAAAGGGGAATGAAAAAGTTAAAGAAGCTTCTGTAGGTGATGTAGTTAAGCTTATGCCTTCAAAATATAAGCCAGGTGAATCAGTATATGTAACATCAGATAGTACCCTTTTAGCAGAACTTCAAAAGAATTATGAAGATATCTATGGAGTTAAGCTACCAATGACAATTCATGTTAAGGTTGCACCAGGAGAGCCACTTTACCTAGCAACAAATTATGATGGAGAGCACTTTGAAGTTTGTGGAGATATGGTTGAGATAGCCTCAAATAAGCCTATGGATAGAGATTCTATGATAAAGAATCTAGGGAAATTAGGAGATACTCCATTCAAACTAGAGGGAGTAGAGTTTGATAAGTTTGAGGATGGATTCCTAAGAGTATCTTCAATTAATAGTGGAAGACGTGACCTTATAGAAAAGGTTATGCATCATATCGAAACTAGAGATAAAAGAGAAATTACAAATACAAAGCATGAAGATGAAGCAGTGAAAATGACTTTTGCAAAACATAAATTTAATGATGAATATTTAGTGTGTGTAAAAACTGAGGAACAGTTAAAAGCAGCTTTAGATTTTGCAAATGAAAACCCGGAGATTGCACCGGCCTTAGCAGTGGATATTTTCCAAAAGGGTGGAAATATTAATTTAGATAAAGTTAACTATGAAAAGTTATATATGGTTGTTCCTAACATAATAAAAAGTGAATTTGAGCAGGTTGTGACTATAGTGCAAAAGCATCTTCCAAAAATAAAGGGAATAGTTACTGCTAACTTAGGTATCGTTAATATATTTAAGGATAAAACCTCTATTATAGGGGATTACAAGCTGAACATTATAAATAGTGAAGGCTATAATTTCTATGATAGATTTACAGATATTTCAGCACTAAGTGTAGAGCTAAATAGCAAAGAAATGTTTGGTGTGGTAAAAAAACTAAAGAAACCAAGTCAAGTAGTTATCTATGGAAAATATGAGCTTATGATAAGTGAATACTGTGTTATAGGAAGTACCTTTGGAACTAAGAGCTCAAGTTCAAACTGCAGCTTTGGTTGTTTTAAGGATAGATTTGTACTTAAGGATAGAATGAATGAGGAATTTATAGTTAAAACTGATAGATACTGCAGAAGTCATATATATAATACTGTAGCAGTTAACTTAGTTCCGTATATCAAGGAGTTTAAGAAGAATAAAATAAATAACTTTAGAGTTGATTTTATAGATGAGAGTTATGATGACACTATGGAAGTGTTGGCTTACATTTTAAAAGGTGAAGACCTTGATTTAAAAGAAAATTATACAAGAGGACATTATAAAAGGGGAATTGAATAGAAGGTAGGGGATAAATAATGAATGAAAAAACCTTTAGAGTATTAGAATACTACAAAATAAAAGAAACCTTAAAAAAATATACTAAGACAAAGGCTGGAAAGGACATAATAGATGGTCTGCAGCCGTATACAAATTTATATGAAGTGAAGGAGCATCTTGAGGAAACTAAGGAAGCATTACTTCTATTATCAACTAAAGGAGCACCTCCATTTGACGGTATTTATGACGTAAGAGATGCACTTCTTAGAGCAAAGAAGAACTCTACTTTAATGCCAGTAGAATTATTAAGAATAGGAAATATGCTGAAGAGTTCTAGAAACTTTAAAGAATATGTTCATACTAAAGATGAAGATAATGGATATAGAGTTTTAGAGGACATCGTTGCTGGAATAGTTCCGTTTAAAAGTATTGAAGATGAAATATTTAGAGCTATTCTTAGTGAAGAAGAAATTGCTGATAGAGCCAGTGAAACTCTATTTATAATTAGAAAAAAGTTAAAGGATAAGAGCTCATCCATAAAGGATAGAGTAAACAGCATGGTTAGAACTTATTCAAAATATCTTCAAGAAAATCTTTATACTATTAGAGGAGACCGTTACGTTCTCCCAGTCAAAATAGAGCATAAAGAGCAGGTTAAGGGATTAGTTCATGATCAAAGTGCGACAGGTTCTACACTATTTATAGAACCGATGGGACTAGTAGATTTGAACAATGAAATAAAAGAACTTAGAAATAAAGAAAAAGCAGAGATTAATAGAATTCTTAAGGATTTAACGCTAAGAATTGCTGGAAATATAGATGTAATTCAAAATAATGGAGATATAGTTTGGGAGTTAGATTTTATCTTTGCTAAGGCAAAATATGCTAATGAGTTAAACTGTGTATGTCCAGCTGTTAATGATAATGGAATTATTGATTTAATAGAAGCTAGACATCCTTTAATAGATACAAAGGTAGTTGTGCCAAGCAATATTTATCTAGGTCGTGAATTCACATCTTTAGTAATTACAGGACCGAATACTGGTGGTAAAACTGTTACACTAAAAACAGTAGGTTTAATTGAGCTTATGGCTATGAGTGGACTTATGATTCCAGCACGAGATGGTTCTGTAGTTAGCTTATTTGGTAAAGTATTTGCAGATATTGGTGATGAGCAAAGTATAGAGCAAAGTTTATCTACATTCTCTTCTCATATGACTAATATAGTAAATATCATAGGGGAAGCAGATGAAAATACTTTAGCACTATTTGATGAGCTTGGATCAGGTACAGACCCAACAGAGGGAGCTGCTCTTGCAATGAGTATTTTAGATAATCTAAGAGCTAGAGGTACAAGAATAATGGCCACTACTCACTATAGTGAGTTAAAGGGATATGCTCTAAAAACTATGGGAGTTGAAAATGGTTCAGTAGAATTTGATGTAGAAACACTAAGACCTACTTATAAGGTTCTAATAGGGGTTCCAGGAAAGTCAAATGCTTTCGAGATATCTAGAAGATTAGGACTTCCAGAATACATCATAGGAGCGGCTAAAGAAAATATTTCTACAGAGACTCTAAAGTTTGAAGAGTTAATTCAAAACCTTCAACAAAAGAGTATAAAGGCAGAAAATGATGCTAGAACGGCAGAAAGCTTAAAGCTTGAAGCAGAGAAGCTTAAAGGGAAGTATGAAGAGAAGTTATATAAATTAGAAAAAGTTAGAGAAAAAGCTATATATGATGCTCAAAGGGAAGCTAAAGACGTTATCAAAGCTGCCAAGGATGAAGCAGATTCTATAGTGAAAAATATTAGAGAACTTGAAAGATTAGGATATTCTTCAGAGGCTAGAACAAAAATTGAAAAAGAGAGAAAGAAAATAAAAGATTCTCTTGATAATATTCAAGATAACCTAAGCAAGAAGGATGAACCACAAGGAGAACAATTAGCTTCAGTAAAACCAGGAGAAGAGGTATTCCTTCCATCTTTAAATCAAAATGTTACTGTTTTAACACAAGTTGATAACAAGGGAGAAGTTCAGGTTCAAGCAGGCATAATGAAGATATCAGTAAAGCTTAAAGACTTAAGAAAAGGAAGAGTTTCAGCTGAAGACAAGAAAAAAGCTAAGATACAAAGAAGAGAAACTAGACTAAATATGAAGGCTGTTTCTTCATCAGTAGATTTAAGGGGAATGGATTCTCAAGAAGCAATCTACACTACAGATAAATATCTTGATGAAGCTTATCTAGGAGGACTTGGTGAGGTTACAATTATCCATGGTAAAGGAACTGGTGTATTAAAGAATTCTATAACAGATTTACTGAAAAGCCATCCACATGTTAAAAGTTATAGACTTGGAAACTATGGTGAAGGTGGAACAGGAGTTACAGTAGCAGAGCTTAAGTAAAGGACAATTAGTTGTCCTTTACTATCCTAAATTAAAAGGGGAATAAAAAAATGATATTAGTAAGTGGATGTCTTTGTGGAATTAATTGTAAATATGATGGAAATAACAACTTAGATGAAAGAGTTTTAGAACTTTTAAGACAGGGAAAGGCTATTCCGGTTTGTCCAGAACAACTTGGTGGTCAAGCTACTCCGAGACCTCCTCATGAAATAATCTCAGGGGATGGAGCTGGAGTTTTAGATGGCACATGTACTGTTGATGGTCCGGGGAAAAATGACGATGTGACTGCGGAGTTTCTTAAAGGGGCACAGGAGACCCTTAAAATAGCTAAGGAGATGGATATAGATTTAGCTATTTTAAAGGCTAGAAGCCCTTCTTGTGGAAAGGGTAGAATTTACGATGGAACCTTTTCAGGGGGGAAGAAAGATGGAAATGGTGTTACAGCAGAGCTTTTAATAAGAAATAATATTAAAGTTTATTCAGAGGAAGAGTTAGATAGATTCTTCAGTGAAAATCATATCTAAATATAAAATTTTTATAGATTGGTGGGGGCAAAATGAACTATAGTGATGTGAAAAAAGATGCAAGAGTAAATTTAAATGGAAGTTGTAAGGTATGTAAGATATGCAATGGAGTGGCTTGTGCTGGTGAGGTTCCAGGAATGGGAGGTAAAGGTACAGGAAATGCTTTTACTGAGAATGTTAGAGCACTAGAGAAATATAAACTTAATATGAGAGTAATTCATGATGCTAAGAATCCAGATACTTCTATTGAGTTATTTGGAAAGAAAATGGATATACCTGTATTTGCGGCTCCGGTTTCAGGTACAACTCTTAATATGGGTGGAAAATATACTGAGGATGATTATATAAACTGGGTTATTGGAGGTTCTCTAGATGTTGGTATATTCCCAATGGTAGGAGATACTGCTGTGGATTCATTCTTAATATCTAACTTAAAAGCTCTAAAAGAGTTTAATGGTGAGGGAATTGTATTTATTAAGCCTTGGGAAAATAAGAACATAGTTGAAAAGATTAAAATGGCTGAGGAAGCAGGAGCTTTTGCAGTTGGAGTAGATATAGATGCATGTGGTCTTATAACTTTAGCACTTCATGGAAAGCCAGTTATGCCTAAAAATGTAGATGAGATAAGAGAACTAGTTAACAGTACTAAACTTCCATTTATATTAAAGGGAATTATGACTGTAGATGAAGCATTACTTGCTGTTGAGGCTGGTGTAGATGCAATTGTCGTTTCTAACCATGGTGGAAGAGTTTTAGATGAAACTCCAGGAACAGCAGATGTTATTGAAGATATAGCAAAGGCTGTTAAGGGAAAAGTTAAGATATTAGTAGATGGAGGCGTTAGAACAGGAGTTGATGTCCTTAAGTTTGTAGCTCTTGGAGCAGACGCAGTACTAATAGGAAGACCTTTTGTAACAGCTTCATTTGGAGGACAAAGAGAAGGTGTTAAAACTTACATTGAAGGTCTTAAGGGAGAATTAAAATCAGCTATGGTTCTTACTGGATGTAAAGATATAGATAGCATAGACAAAAGAGTTATTTTTGAAAGAAGATAATTTAAATAAAATATATAGTAAAGGCTCTGAAGGTAAATTAGAATTTATCTTCAGAGTCTTTTTATAATATGAAATACTTTAGTGATTTAAAGTTCAACAGTGTGAATTGACTAATATTTACAAGAAATATATACTGAAATTAACTTAAAGAATATTGCGACAATTAAAAGGGTGATAAATTTTTATTACAATAAAAGCTTAAGGATTAGGTTGAACAAAATTATAAGGGGTGGATGTATGATTAAGAATTTGGAGGAATTATTGGAGTTTGCTGGCAAAGGAAAAAAGAAAACGATATCAATAGCAGTAGCTCAGGATTTGGTAGTACTAGAGTCTGTAGTAAAGGCTGTAGAACTAAATATTATTGATGCTATCTTAGTTGGAGATGAAAAAGCGATTAGAGCCATTGGCGTTAGGGAAGGTATTGATCTGCCAGATGTCAGAATTATCAATGAACTTGATGATAATAAGGCTGCAGCATGGGCTGTACATCTAGTTACAGCTGGTCAAGCAGACTTTTTAATGAAGGGACTAATCGGAACAGCGGATTTATTAAAAGCGGTACTAAATAAAAATGCAGAATTAAGAACTAATAATTTATTATCTCATGTAATGATTTATGATGTACCAACTTATCATAAATTAATATTTCTTACTGATGGAGGTATGGTGACCTATCCAGAACTTAAGGACAAGATTGGTATAATTAATAATTCAGTAATGGTAGCTAAAGCTTTAGGTATAGAAACTCCTAAGATAGCACCAATTTGTGCTGTAGAGGTTGTAAATCCTTCTATGCAGGCAACCATAGATGCATCAACACTTACTACGATGAATCGAAGAGGTCAAATTAAAAGTTGTTTAATTGATGGGCCATTAGCCTTAGATAATGCTATATCTAAGGAAGCTGCAAAACATAAAGGCATTGTCAGCGATGTAGCTGGAGATGCAGATATATTGTTAGTTCCAAACATAGAATCAGGAAATTTATTAGGAAAATCCTTAACTTATTTTGCTAAGGCTGAAAGTGCTGGCGTAATAATAGGTGCTAAGTGTCCAATAGTTCTTGTTTCAAGAGCTGATAGTTCTAAATCAAAATTATACTCTATAGCCCTAGGAAGTATTTTGTGCTAAAAATTTAATGAAGGTGGTATAAGCTATGAAAAAAGTTATTATGACTGGTAATGAAGCTATAGCTAGGGGAGCCTATGAAGCGGGATGCCATGTAGCCTCTGCTTATCCAGGAACTCCAAGCACTGAAATTTTAGAAAATTTTGCCCTTTATGAAGATGTATATGCAGAATGGGCTCCAAATGAAAAGGTTGCTTTTGAGGTTGCTTCAGGAGCTTCAATTGCAGGAGCAAGAGCCTTAACAACAATGAAACATGTAGGACTAAATGTAGCAGCAGACCCAATGTTCACTATGGCTTATGAGGGGGTAAATGGAGGATTTGTTGTAGTTACAGCTGATGACCCAGGAATGCACTCTTCACAAAATGAACAAGATAATAGATTTTATGCACCACATGCTAAGGTTGCACTAATAGAACCATCAAATTCACAAGAATGTATAGATTACATGAAGGAAGCTTACAATATTAGTGAAAGTTATGATACTGTTGTGCTTTTTAGAACTACTACAAGAGTTTGTCATTCTAAAACTGTAGTAGAGTTAGAAGAAAGAATAGCTAGAGCAGTGAAGCCTTATGAAAAGAACATAAAGAAATATATTATGACTCCAGGTAATTCTAGAGCAAAACACTATGAAGTTGAGGAAAGATTAGAGGCTCTAAGAAAATATTCCAATAGCACAAAGCTTAATAGAATGGAAATTAGTGATACTAGCATTGGTATAATTACTAGTGGAGTTTCCTATGAGTATTGTAAGGAAGTATTTGGAGACAAGGCATCATATTTAAAGATAGGATTCTCTTATCCACTACCAGATGAAATGATTAGGGACTTTGCAGCTAAAGTAGATAAGCTATATGTAGTAGAAGAAAATGATCCTTATCTAGAAAATGAAGTTAAGGCGTTAGGAATTCCTTGTATAGGAAAAGCAGTAATTCCAATATGTAATGAATTAAATCCAGATATCATTAGAAAAGGAATCCGTGGAGAAGTAAATGAAATTAACTATAAAGTAACAGAGGTTAATCCTCCATCAAGACCACCTGTATTATGTCCAGGATGCCCACATAGAGGTATTTTCTATGCAACGTCTAAATATAAGGATGTAATAGCAACTGGAGATATAGGTTGCTATACGCTAGGAATGAATGCTCCATTAAATGTTACTGATACAGTAATATGTATGGGAGCTTCTATATCTGCTGGGGTTGGTATAGAGAGAGTTAATAGAATTGAAGGAAGAGATGATAAAAAGGTATTTGCATTTATTGGAGATTCAACTTTCTTCCATTCAGGAATTACTGGGTTAATTGAGAGCGTATATAATAATACTCCAATTGTAACAGTTATTCTTGATAATAGAATTACAGGAATGACAGGACATCAAGAAAATCCTGGTACAGGAAAGACCCTTCAAAATAGAGTAGCTCCAATGGTTGATATTGAAACTCTAGTCCTTGCAACTGGAATTAAAAAAGAAAATATTAGAGTAGTTGACCCATATAAACTTAAGGAAACAGAACAGGCAGTTAAAGATGCACATGAGAGTAAAGAGCCATTCGTAATTATTACAAAACAGCCTTGTGCATTAATAAAAGATGTTTTAAAAAGTAGAGCTAATTTGAGTTGTAAAGTTAATGATAATTGTAGAAAGTGTAAGATGTGCTTAAAAACTGGATGTCCTGCTTTACAATTTAAAAATGGTGTAGTTTCAATTGATGAAACAATGTGTAATGGATGTGGTCTTTGTAAGGATGTTTGTCCATTTAATGCTATAGAAAGGGTTGGTGAATAGTATGAAGGAAACAAAAAGCATATTATTTATTGGAGTAGGTGGACAAGGAACTATTCTTGCTTCAAAGATATTAACTGAGGGACTTTTAAGATATGGCTATGACGTTAAGATGTCAGAGGTTCATGGAATGGCACAAAGAGGCGGAAGTGTTACAACTCAGGTTCGTTTTGGAGAAACTGTTTACTCACCACTTGTAGAAATAGGAAAAGCAGATGCTATAGTTGCTTTTGAAAAGAGTGAAGCACTAAGATCTCTAAATTATTTAAAGAAGGGTGGATATCTAATAGTTAATGATTATGAAATCCATCCAGTACCAGTTTTAATTGGAGCTGAAAAATATCCAGAAGGAGTTGAAGAGGCTTTAAAAGGAACTGTTGAAAATACAGTTATAGTTAAGGCAGCAGAAATAGCTCAAAATCTAGGGAATATTAAGGCTCAAAATGTTGTACTTTTAGGAGCTTTGATTAAGGCTTTAAATATTGAAGAAGTAGATTGGAATGAAGTAATGAAAACTTTAGTTCCACCTAAGGCTATCGAGTTAAATGAAAAAGCCCTTCAAGCAGGTATGGACCAATTAATAACCGTTTAATTACTACGACATATTAACTATCCTTTATTTTATAAATGACATAAGTGAGCGTCTAAATCTATACCCAAAGGGCACTTGTGATTTAGTCACTGGAACTTACTCTTTGAGCACTATAGCGAATGAATATGAGATGGAGTTTCATAAAAAATATTAGCTTTACAGTAAATTATTGTGAAGCTAATATTTTTTATTATAGAAACAAATAATTAATAGGAATTTTAATTTTTTTTGATATAATGTAAAGTATATTAAAATAAAATATATTTAAAAGTTCAATATACAACAAAAGAAATGGAATTACTTAGGAGGAGAAATCATGGGAGTATACAAAGGACCTACTGCTGAGGAGATAGCAGTTATAAAAGAATATAGTAAATTGTTTGAAGATATAAAAGTGTCTGAACCAATGAGTTTAGGTGGAAAATTATATAAGGAAGTAGTCTTTAAAAAGAAGGTATTAGGAAAAGATGAGGAGTATCTATATCTGGATGAAGATAATAAACTTGTAGAAAATGAAAATATTAGAGTTAGAGTTGGAAGACTTGCCTTTTTTATGGAAGCCTTTTTAAATGATGAAAAGGGAAGTATTATAAAGGCACTTCAAGGTGACGATGACGTAGAAAAGGATAAGAATGACCTAGAATTAATGAATACAGGCTTTAAACTTTTAGTTAGTAAGGATAAAAAGTATGATATAGGACAAAGAGATATAGAAAAGGTGCAAGCTATATTAAATAAATTGTTAGAGTTAAGAGGCAAGACTAATGAGAAATTAAAGGTATTTCTTGAAGCTGTAGATAGAGAGATGGGAAAGAAAAAGTATTTTGATGAAGAGGTTGTTGAAGCTTGCTTACCTATGTACAAGGATGTAATGGCTTGTAACTATGAAAAAGTTCAGCTTATAGCTAAGGGAGTGCACAGCTACAATGCAATTAAGAAGGCTGCAGAGAAGGTTAGAAAGAGCTATAGCATAAGATTTGTTACAGCACATACAGAACCTTTAATGAAGGTATCTTATATGATGGGATACTTTGAAAATCTGATGCAATCCTATAATAAGATCGTAGAGATGTCTTATAGTGACTATATCAAAGGTATTGTAAATGCAGGAAAAACTAATGCAGACTATAAATGCTTATTAATAAGAAAAAAATAAAATAGAACAAAGACCAAAGCAATAGGTAGAAAGCTTTTAATGCTCACACTTAGGCTTTGGTCTTTTATTTTAAAAATATAATTTTTTATTCTACGTTGATGAAGACTGCATCTTCATCTTTAACAACTAAGATATATTCAACTTCAGGGTCTTCTGTTCCTTGAACGTAAAGACCTGCGTCTTTAAGATCCTGAACATAGTCTACGATTTCCTTAGTAATCTTTTCACCTGGGCATAAAACTGGAATTCCAGGTGGGTAAGCCATTAGGAATTCTCCACTTATCATTCCTACACTATCCTTAATTCTTACTGGAGTCTTCACGCTGTTGAAGGCTTCATTTGGAATTTGAATTTGTTCAGGAATTGGTGGGATATCTATAAAGTCTGCCTTTGGAGTTCCTTTACCATAGTGATCATAGCTAATTTCTCTAAGGGCACTAAGAAGTCTTTCCATCCCTTCTTTAGTATCACCAAAGGAACCAACGATTAGAACACTGTAAAGGTCTGATAGCTCCATTTGGATGTGATATTTATTAGCAAGAATCATATCTAAATCATAACCTGTTATTCCAAGATCACGGCAAGTTATAGTAATTTTCGTTGGGTCAAAGGCATAAGCCCCATCATTTTCTAAAATCTCTTCACCAAAGCAGTAGAAGCCAGGGATTTTATTTACTTCTCTTCTAACATAGTTAGAAAGCTCGATAGTATTGTCTAAAAGTTCTTCACCATGAAGAGCAATTTGACGTCTAGCTGTATCTAAAGATGCCATTAAAATATAAGAAGGAGAAGTTGTATGCATTAGGTTTATAACCTGTTTAACTCTATGAACATTGATTCTCTTAGCGTTAACTTGGAGTAAAGAACCTTGAGTTAGAGCTCCTATAATTTTATGAGTACTTTGAGCACAGATGTCTGCACCAGCTTCCATAGCTGACATTGGAAGCTTTTTATTAAAGTTTAGATGAGGTCCATGAGCTTCATCAACTATTAATGGAATATCATATTCGTGAACTATATCAGCAATTTGCTTGATATCAGTTGATACACCGTAGTAAGTTGGATTTATTATAAGAACAGCCTTAGTGTCTGGATTAGCTTCTAAAGTAGCTTTTACTGTTTCAGGAGCAACTCCATTAGCAATTCCTAACTTCTTATCTAACTCTGGCTGCATATAAACTGGAATAGCACCTGCTAAAATAATTCCACCAGTAATAGATTTATGTACATTTCTTGGAACTATTATTTTATCTCCAGCACCAACTACAGAAAGTATCATGGCTTGTATAGCACCAGAGGTACCGTGAACAGAGAAGAAGCAAGCATCTGAACCATAAGCATCAGCAGCTAATTCCTGAGCTTTCTTTATTGGACCAGTTGGGTGGTGATAGCTATCGACTAGTTTGAAAACTGTAACGTCGATTTTAAAAGGGTTCTCTCCCATAAAGTTTTTGAATTCTTCATCTGCACCTACGCCTTTTTTGTGGCCAGGTACATGGAAAGGAAGGGTGTCTCTATTTACATATTCCATTAGAGCATCAAATAATGGAGTTTCATTTTGATTTAATTTATACAATTCTATACCCTCTTTCTAATTTATTAAATAATATTTCTAAAATAATTACTGTATATATAGTTATAATTTACATTGCTAACTAAAATAGTTTTAATATATAAAACAAATTTATTATAGAATAATATACATATCAATGCAATAAAAATTTTATATATTAGGGTATGTAAATAAAAATAAAAGTAAGAAATATATACCTACATATAGTATAGCTTTGAACTGAAAGAATATTTACATTAAGTTTTTAAAATGAACTTTGGTTGAAGGTGTGAATTTATGGCAATATATATAATAAGTGAAGAAATTTTATAAATATAAAAAAAGTGATGATTAATTATTAATTCAATGATAATATATTTAGATATGATGTTTAATAAATCATAAATAAAAATTTATAATGAGTGAGAAGGTGTACTATGAGTAATGAAAATTATTTTTTAGAAAAGCTTGAGAAGATGCTATTCCTTGAGATAAAAAAGGGAAGTAAAATTAATGACTACATATTTAAAGACAATATATATATGCCGGTTAGTTCAGAAAAGATAGTTTCCAAAGCAAAAGACGGAGATAATTTAAAAGATATTCCTGTAAACTTATTTGTTGAGGGAATGTTTTATGCATTAGGTGCAGATGAGAAATTTACATATAACAATACTTACTTTGAAGTAATAAATTCTATTCCAGATAGCTGTAATTATATAAAGGGAAAGATTTTTGAAAACATTAAAAATGAAAAGTATGAAGATGGGTACATAATGCTTAAAGGCCTACTTCAAGTTCAAATGTCAAAAGATAACCTTGAGAAAGCATTAATATTAGCAGATGGTCTTAGAAAATCAAATTCTGCCTTTAAAGAAGAAGAGTTAAAACTTATAGAATTAGGTAAGGAATATGATGGGTATGCTTTACCATATTATTATGATGCAATAATTAATTATGAGGAAAATAATATTGAAAAATCTTATTTTAATATCAATCAATATATTGCTTTAGGGGGAGAGGTTACTAAAGAAGTAGCCGAGCTAAAGGAAAATGTAGGTATTATCAATGAATTTGATAAAGGTAAGGAACTTGTATATGAAGAGCCGAAAAAAGCTCTAGAAGTTCTTTTACCATTAGTTGATGTTCTTGGTAACAAGGCAGAAATATTCTACTATGTAGCAATAGCTTATAGAATACTACAGAACCACGAGAAGGCTGTAT
>DALZNT010000045.1:0-26023 GCA_032005505.1 Clostridium sp.
ACTAAGGTAGCTGACAATAAGGTTGTGATTAAAGAAAAAACAACTGATATAGTAAATATAAATGAAAGTATTAAAAAACTGGATGATGAAGGCTTAGATCTTCGAGATAAGATTCACTTTGAAAATATTAATACTACAAAAATTAATGGTGAAATATCTAAGGTTGAAGAAGAGGAATTAAGAAATAAGAGAGAACTTCAAAGAGCTAGCGAAGGTCTTGCTAAAGAAGAACAGAAACTGAAGGTTTTAAAATTAAATCTTGAAAAAACTGGTGAAGCATTAGTAAGATTAAAGGCAGAAGTGGCTAAAATAAGTGATGAATATGATGAGATAAACCTTAAAACAAAGGGAAAAAATTCTCATCTTGATGAGCTTAGAGAAGAACTTACTACTATTAAGATTGGCAAAGCTAAGGTCATGGAGATGATTAATAACAATACTCTGGACTTAGAAAGAATAGAGGGAGCCATCAAGATAGAAAAGAATTTGATACTTCAACATGAAGAAGAGATAAGTAAATCTAAGTTAGCTATAGAGAACTATAAAGGGCAGATAGAGAATAACTTTAGTAGTGTTAAAGGTATAATGGATGAGCTTAAAGAGTATGAAAAGTTCTTTGAGGAAGCCGAGGTCGCCAAAGTTAAAATAAAAGAAAATCTTCCTGTAGTAACTTCGAAGATAGAGGATATTAATCTGCAGCTAGAAAAACTAGAGAAGGAAATTCATAAGAATGAGATTTCTCTAGCTAAAATTGAGGCCGAGGAAGAAACTCTTTTAAAGAAGCTAAATGAAGAGTATAACTTAACATTTGCTGAAGGGTTAACTTACAAGATAGATGGCAGTGATATAGTTAAGTTGAAGAATGAGGTTTCTATTCTTAAAAAGAAAATTAGCGATTTAGGTACAGTAAACCTTGGAGCTATTGAAGAATTTAAGGAAGTAAATGAAAAGTATACTTTTATGAATGGTCAGCGGGAAGACTTGGTAGAATCTAAGAAGGAGATCGAAGTATTTATAGATGAAATGACGGAGAAGATGAGAACCGTATTTATGAGTAATTTCAAACAGCTTAGAGAATACTTTAATGAAACCTTTAGGGAACTATTTAAAGGGGGAAGTGCTGATTTGACACTTCAAGGTGATGATGAGTTAACTTGTAAGATAGAAATCAATGTTCAGCCACCAGGAAAGAAGCTTCAGAACATTAACCTTCTATCAGGTGGAGAAAAGGTTCTATCTGCTATTGCACTTTTATTTGCAATTTTAAAGATGAAGCCTACCCCATTCTGTATCTTAGATGAGATTGAGGCTGCGCTAGATGATGCCAACGTACTTCGATATGGAGAATTCTTAAAGAAGTTTTCAGAGAAGGTTCAGTTCATAGTTATTACCCATAGAAAGGGAACTATGGAAACTAGTGATATGATTTATGGAGTTACAATGGAAGAAAAAGGAGTATCTAAGGTTGTATCATTAGAATTAACAAAATAGCGAGGAGGGTCAGAGATGTTTGGAAAATTTTTTGATAAGATAAAAGATGGACTAACAAAAACTAGAAATACAATAAATGATGCTGTTACTCAGGTCTTGAAGTTAGCGGTAGAAATTGATGATGATTTATATGAGGAGCTAGAGGAGATTTTAATCACTAGTGATATAGGTGTAGAGACTTCTGTAGAGATAATTGAAAGACTTAGAAAGAAGGTTGTTTCAGAGAGGATTAGTGATCCTGAAAATATCCTTCCAGCTATAAAGACGATAATAATGGAGATGATGGGGGATTATGAAACTTCTATCATTCCGGAAGCTATTCCATCGGTAAGACTTATTATTGGAGTTAACGGTGTTGGAAAAACTACTTCTATAGGAAAAATGGCAGCTAGAATAAAAAACAACAATCATAAGGTTTTACTTGCAGCGGCAGATACATTTAGGGCAGCAGCTATAGACCAATTAGAAGTATGGAGCAAAAGAGCTAACGTCGATTTAATTAAACATCAAGAAGGTTCAGACCCAGCAGCGGTTGTATTTGATGCAGTTCAAGCTGCAAAGGCTAGAAAGACAGAGGTTTTAATTTGTGATACTGCTGGAAGACTTCACAATAAAAAGAACCTTATGGATGAGTTAGCAAAGATAAATAGAATAATAGATAGAGAGTTTAGTGAAGCTAAAAAGGAAACTTTATTAGTTCTTGATGCTACTACAGGACAAAATGCCGTAATTCAAGCAAAGCAATTTATGGAGGTTTGCCCTATAGATGGTATCATTTTAACAAAACTAGATGGTACAGCTAAGGGTGGGATAGTTATTTCTATTAAACATACTTTAAACATTCCAGTTAGATATATTGGAGTTGGAGAGGGTATTGATGACCTTCAAGAATTTAACTCAAGGGAGTTTGTAGAAGCACTATTTTAGGTGTAAAGTAAAAATACTTGACTGTTAAGTAAAAATACTTGACAGTGTAAGTTTAATTTGTTAATATAGTTTTTGTGAGTTAGGTGATCATATGGAAAAGAGAGTTGAAATATCAATTTTACTAGAGTATTATAACGGATTACTGACAGAGAAACAAAGAAACATTATGGATTTATACTATAACGAAGATTTGTCTTTAGCAGAGATTGCAGAGATTAATAATACTAGTAGGCAAGCGATTCATGATTTAATTAAAAGATGCGGTCATCTTTTAGAAGAGTATGAAAGCAAACTTAACTTAATGGAAAAAACTTCATCTATAGAAAACTCTAAAACAAAAATTATTGACAAGTTAAAATACTTACAGAATATTGTTTCTAGACTAGAAGAAAAGGAAACAATAACAAATATAATTGAAAACATAGAGAATGATATATAGGAGGTTTTGACATGGCTTTTGAGGGATTAGCTTCGAAATTACAAGATACCATTAAAAAGCTAAAGGGTAAAGGTAAGCTTTCAGAAAAGGACATCAAAGAGGCTATGAGAGAGGTAAAACTTGCTCTTTTAGAAGCTGATGTAAATTATAAAGTTGTTAAGGACTTTGTAAAGTCTGTTAGTGAGAAATGTCTTGGAGACCAGGTTATGGGAAGCTTAACACCAGGACAACAAGTAGTTAAAATAGTTAATGATGAGTTAACTGAACTTATGGGAACTACAGACAAAAAGATTGAATTTGTTAATAATGGTATTACTATGATAATGTTAGTTGGACTGCAAGGTGCAGGTAAAACTACCATGGCAGGTAAACTTGCCCTTAACCTAAGAAAAAACAATAAGAAGCCACTTTTAGTAGCTTGTGACGTTTACAGACCAGCAGCTATAAAACAGCTTCAGGTGGTTGGAAAGTCAATTGACGTTCCAGTATTCACTATGGGAGATAAAAACAGTCCGGTAGATATTGCAAAGGCTTCAATAGAACATGCTAAGAGCATTGGTTCGAATGTAGTGATTGTGGATACTGCTGGAAGATTACATATAGATGAAGCTCTTATGGGAGAGCTTGAAGATATTAAAGCTTCAATTAACCCAGCAGAGATATTATTAGTAGTTGATGCTATGACAGGTCAAGATGCAGTTAACGTAGCAGAAAGCTTTAACAACACTTTAGATATTACTGGAGTTGTTATTACAAAACTTGATGGTGACACTAGAGGGGGAGCAGCCCTATCTATAAAAGCTATCACAGGAAAGCCGATTAAGTATGCCGGTATGGGAGAGAAGATGTCTGATTTAGAAGTCTTCCACCCAGAGAGAATGGCATCTAGAATCCTTGGTATGGGAGATGTACTTTCCTTAATTGAGAAGGCTCAATCAGCTATCGATGAAGAAAAGGCTACAGAGCTTGGAAATAGAATGATGAATCAGGAATTTAATCTTGAGGACTTCTTGGAAGCAATGAATCAAATGAAAAATCTTGGACCTATGGGTAAGCTGATGGAAATGATGCCTGGTATGAACACTAAGGAATTACAAGGGATAGACTTTTCACAAAGCGAGAAGACTATGGGAAAAATAGAAGCAATAGTTCATTCGATGACACTTAAAGAGAGAAGAAATCCATCTATAGTTGCTAACTCTCCTTCTAGAAAGAAGAGAATTGCAGATGGATCAGGTTCTACAATACAAGCAGTAAATAAAGTTCTAAAAGATTTTGAAATGATGAAGAAAATGATGAAACAGATGAAGGGTATGACTGGTAAAGGCGGAAAGCTTGGCAAACTAGGCAAAAAGGGTTTATTAGGAAAATTACCATTCTAAGTTGAAATATACATTATCCTTTGAAGGAGGTGAAAATATTATGGCAGTTAAAATAAGATTAAGAAGAATGGGTGCTAAAAAAGCTCCTTTCTACAGAATAGTTGTTGCTGATTCAAGATCTCCAAGAGATGGAAGATTTGTTGAAGAGATTGGATACTACAACCCAACTACAGAGCCAGTTACTTTTAAAATCGATGCAGATAAAGCAGCTAAGTGGATACAAAATGGAGCTCAACCAACAGATACAGTTAAAAGACTTTTCAACAACGCAGGAATAAAATAGGAAAGTTTAATTGATTGGAGGCGCAATCCATGAAAGAATTACTTACAATTATTGCACAGTCTTTAGTTGAAAACCCAAATGCCGTAGAGGTAAAAGAAGTTTCAGGAGAGCATTCTATAATTTTAGAATTAAAGGTTGCTCAAGAGGACATGGGGAAAGTAATTGGTAAACAGGGAAGAATAGCTAAGTCTATTAGAACTGTTATAAAAGCAGCAGCAATTAAAGAAAATAAAAGAGTTGTTGTTGAAATAGTATAAGAGTTAGGGTTACCTAACTCTTATTTTTTATAGGATTAAATTTTATATTAGTCTTTACTACAAAGTTAATAAAGGTTAATATTGTTATAGATAAATTTAAGGATAAAGATACATAATTAAAATGCAAAAATTAAGAAGATAAGTCATAGGGAGTGCTATAATGTTATAAAAAATTTCCTGTGGTCAATAATATAATGTAATGAGGTAGAAGGAGAACTAAGAATGAAGGAATTAATAAGTATTGGACAAATAACTAAGCCCCATGGAGTTAGAGGGGAAGTGAAGGTTCTATCACTAACAGATAGCTTAGAAAGATTTAGAGAATTAGATAAGGTTTTGATAGATGGTAAAGAGGTTGCCATTACTTCGGTTAAGCTTCAAAGCGATAGAGCAATTTTAAAGCTTGAGGGAATAGACAGCATGGACCAAGCGGATGAGTATAGAAACAAGTATTTAGAAGTTAAAAGAGAAGATGCTATGGAGTTAGATGAAGACAGCTACTACATTGCAGATCTTTTAGACTGTGTTGTATACGATACTGATGGAGAAGAGCTTGGTAAAGTATATCAAGTTATAGAAACTGGAAGCAATGATGTATATTGGGTTAAGGGAGAAGGAAAGAAAGATGTTCTTGTTCCTGCACTAAAGACTATCGTTGAAGAAGTTGATATAGAAAATGGTAAAATAGTAATTAAGCCAGAAAATGTATGGTCTGAATAATGAAGATTGATATTTTAACTTTGTTTCCAGAGATGTTTAATATCTTTAATCACAGCATTATAGGTAATGCTATGGAAAAAGAAATATTGTCTATAAAGGCTACTAATATTAGAGATTTCTCTACTAATAAACATAAAAAAGTTGATGACTATCCTTATGGCGGTGGCGCAGGGATGGTAATGACGCCAGAGCCTATAGTTAATGCTATAAAACATATTAAAGAAACAAATAAAGGAAAGGTTATTTTTCTAGGCCCTAGAGGGAAAACCTTGAATCAAGAGCTTTGTAAGGAACTTTCAAAGGAAGAAGAACTTGTATTCTTATGTGGCCATTATGAAGGTATTGATGAGCGATGCTTTAAATACATTGATATGGAGCTTTCACTAGGTGATTTTGTTCTTACAGGTGGAGAGATGGCTTGTATTCCAGTAGTAGATAGCATTGCTAGAATGATACCTGGAGTTTTATCTTGTGATGAAAGTTTTCAAGAAGAGTCTTTCTATGATGGACTTCTTGAATATCCACAGTACACTAGACCATTTTCATTTGAAGGGGATGAAGTTCCTGAGGTGCTAGTATCAGGACATCATGAGAATATTAGAAAATGGAGAAGGCTTAATTCTTTAGTAATAACAAAAGATAGAAGAAAAGATCTATTTAAAACCATTGAACTTACAAAGGAAGATAAAAAACTTTTAGAAAAATACTACAAAAAGTAATAAAATATAAAAAAACTTGCACAATATAATCAACTATGTTAAAATGGGGATTGTGCTAGTACACGGGCGATCCTCTGTCATGGAAATGTGTTAAGAACGTCATAAAAAATTTTAGGAGGTAATGCACAATGTTAGATATAATAAGAGCTATTGAAGCAGAACAATTAAGAAATGACTTACCTGAGTTCCAAGTTGGAGATACAGTTAAAGTTCATATCAAGATTAAAGAAGGAGCTAAAGAGAGAGTTCAGATTTTCGAAGGAACTGTTCTTAAGAGACAAAACGGTGGATCTAGAGAGACTTTCACAGTGAGAAGATTTGCATCAGGCGTTGGAGTTGAAAAAACTTTCCCTGTAAATGCTCCTGTTATAGAAAAAGTTGAAATAGTGAGAAAAGGTAAAGTAAGAAGAGCTAAACTTTACTACCTAAGAGATAGAGTAGGTAAAGCTGCTAAAGTTAAAGAGAGAATGTAAGAAATTGGGGACTGTTTAGTCCCTTTTTTTATTATAATAACACAACAAAGTATACTTTAAATTAAAGGTTTAAATTAAATTTAGTTCATTAAATAAAGTAAAGTATTTTAATAATATATTTATAGAAAAGTATTGCTACGTGTCGAAGACTCGGCTAGTAATATTAAACCATAGGAGTGAGAATATATGAGTATAAACTGGTTTCCTGGTCATATGGCCAAAACCCGAAGAGAAATAAAAGAAAATTTAAAGCTAGTTGATGCAGTTATAGAGATAAGAGATGCAAGAATAGCATACTCAAGCTCTAACCCAAATATTGAAGAAATCTGTAGCGATAAGCCAAGAATAATTTTATTTAATAAAAGTGATCTTAGTGATGGAAATGTAACAAAGCAATGGGTAAAAGCTTTATCTGATGAAAATACTAGAGTTTTATCAGTTAACTGTGTTACAGGAGCAGGATTAAATAAGATAAAGCCAACTTTAGAAGACCTTTTAAAAGCTAAACACGATAGAATGAGAGCTAAGGGTGTAGTGAATATAACTACTAGAGTAATGGTTGTTGGAATACCTAACGTTGGAAAATCAACCTTTATAAATAAACTTGCAAAGAATAACATTGCTAAAACAGGGGATAGACCTGGGGTAACTAAGAGCAAGCAGTGGATAAAAACTAAAATTGGTATAGAACTAATGGATACTCCAGGAGTATTATGGCCAAAGTTTGAAGATGATGTAGTAGGATTAAACCTAGCCTTTACTGGAGCTATTAAAGATGAAATTATGGATATTGAAGAATTGGCTTTAAAGCTTATAGAAAGACTTCAAGTTAATCATGGAGATAGGCTTGTAGAGAGATATAAGCTTAAGGAGTTAAGTGAAAATTCTCTTGAAAACTTAGATGCAATAGCTAAGAAAAGAGGTGCTATAATCTCTGGAGGAAACATAGATTATAATAGAGTGGCAGTGATGTTATTAGATGAATTTAGGGGGGGGAAATTAGGGCCTATTTCACTAGAGGTACCTGATAAAGAAAAAGAGAATGAGTAATATTGAGTTTTTAAATGGAATTAGCACTATGAGATTTAATGATATAAAGTCAGCTATAAGAGGCTTTATTACATTAAATCCTATAGTACACAATGAGAAGGATTATGAAAGTATATATAGTATCCTATCTGCAGACCACAGAAAGAATGTTAGGGCTCTAGGTGATATGATACAAAAGAGTATAGACAATCATCATCATGAAATTGAGAGAGTTAAGGCCTTCTATGACTTTGATAAGAGCTATGGCTATGAAATAGTGGCTGGAGTGGATGAGGTTGGAAGAGGACCGCTAGCTGGACCAATTGTAGCTGCAGCAGTAATTCTTCCAAATGATTCTGAGGACTTAATTCTAAGAATAAATGATTCTAAAAAACTATCTAAAGAACTTAGAGAAGAACTTAGTGAAATAATAAAAGAAAAAGCAGTAAGTTATTCTATAGCTATTAAAAATAACAAGGAAATTGATGAAAGAGGAATAGGCTTCTGTAATAATGAGATATTTAAAGAAGCAATTGAAGGACTTTCTATAGTTCCAGATTTAGTTTTATCTGATGGTTATACTATAAAAGAATTTTCTTTTAGAAATGAAGCTGTAATTAAAGGTGATACTAAAAGTGCTACTATTGCATGTGCATCAATAATAGCTAAGGTTTACAGAGATAAAATAATGGAGGAGTACGGAGAAACTTATCCTCATTATAACTTTGATAGGAATGTAGGCTATGGTACCAAGGAGCATATTGAAGCCATAATAAGCCATGGTAGCAGCGAAATTCATAGAGAAAGTTTTTTAAGAAATATACTTAGTAAATAATTAAGGGACTGTAGTTTATAAACTACAGTCCTTTAATTATTTTTGTTAACTTTATATGAATTTAAGCAAATTAGAAGAAGGCATTTTTTACTAATTGAAGATGTGGCTTATTATCTTCGATTTTTAATAAAACCTCTAGGGCGTCAAAGCGGAAAAAGTGTTTATGGATGTTATGTTTATTAATATAGTACTCTGCAACTCGTATAATTTTTCTTTTTTTACTTGGAGTTATACTTTCTAGAGGTAGCCCATATTGAAGACCATACCTAGTTTTCACTTCAATAAAGCAAATATATTGTCCATCTCTAGCGATAATATCAATTTCTCCAAGAGAACAGGAGAAATTCTCTTCCAATATAATGTAACCTTGCTCCATTAAGAAATTTTTACTTAAGAGTTCACCAAAATTTCCTACATATTTATTTAGATTTTTCACTTCATACACCACCTAATTATTTGACACAGTTTATTCATATTTTGAACAAAAATGGTAAAATCTAATCATATAAATTTTAAAAGATGATTATACACATAGTAATGGTCAATAATACACCTATATAAATGGAAAATATGTTTAGGGGTGATTTAATGTCCATAAAAATAAAAAGTGCTGCCTTTTCAGGGGTAGAGGGAGTAATGATTAATGTTGAGGTTGATATTTCCTATGGGTTGCCTGCTTTTAACATTGTTGGCCTTGGAGATATGGCGATAAAAGAGTCTAAGGAAAGAGTTCGAGCAGCTATAATAAATTCTAGTCTGGATTTTCCGGTGGGAAGAATAACGGTAAATTTAGCACCAGCCCATATTAGAAAGGAAGGTTCTCATTATGATTTACCAATGGCTATAGGGATATTGGCTGCTACTAGTCAAATTTCAGAGGATAACCTGGAAAAGTTTATTTTCATAGGAGAATTATCTTTAAATGGGGAGATAAATAAAATAAATGGGGCTCTGCCCATAATAATAGAAGGAAGGAAGGCTGGGATTAATAACTTTGTTGTACCTTTTGACAATAGAGATGAATGTGCTTGTGTTGAGGGGGTTAAGATATATCCTGTGGAAAGCTTAGGAGAAGTAGTTCATTTTTTAACATATAAAGATATGGAGAATTATAAAAGTGATAGTAGTGTATATGATGCCTGTAAATATAACTTAGATTTTTCAGAGGTTATAGGCCAAGAAGCTACGAAGAGGGCTTTAGAGGTTGCTGTAGCAGGCAATCACAATGTGATAATGTATGGAGCACCAGGCTCGGGAAAGACAATGCTTGCTGAAAGGATTGTATCTATTATGCCTAAGCTTAGAGAGAAGGAAGCTTTAGAAGTTACAAAAATTTATAGTGTGAGTGGAGAGTTAAAAGGAGATGGAATTATTAAAAGAAGACCTTTTAGAAATCCACATCATACTATTACTAATATTGCTCTTATTGGAGGGGGAAGAATTCCTATGGCAGGAGAAGTATCACTTGCCCATGAAGGAGTTTTATTTTTAGATGAAATATTAGAGTTTAATAGAAAAGCATTGCAGGTTTTAAGACAGCCATTAGAGGATAGAAGAGTAAGATTATCTAGAGTAAATGGGAATATAGAGTATCCGGCTAAATTTATGTTAGTTGGTGCGATGAATCCATGCAGCTGCGGATATTTTGGAAGTAATACTAGAAGATGTACATGTACAGATTATGAAATTCAACGATATTTATCGAGGTTTAATGGGCCGTTATTAGATCGAATAGATATTTTTACATCAGTTAATCCTATTACCTATGAAGAAATTAATTGCGAAAAAAGCGGAGAAACTTCAGACGCTATAAGAAAGAGAATTGAAGATGCTAGAAGGGTTCAAAGAGAAAGGTTTGAAGGTGAGAATATAAATTGTAATAGTCATATGCAGGGAAGCCATATAAAAAAATTCTGTACTTTAAAAAAGAGCTCAAACGACCTGTTGAAATATGCCTATGAAGAGTATGGACTTAGTACTAGAGTTTATAATAGGATTTTGAAGGTATCAAGGACTATTGCAGATTTGGATGGAAGTAGGGATATAGAAGAAAATCATATTATTGAAGCGCTTCAATATAGAAGATATGTACGTCAAGATATAATTTGAAAAGGTGGAAATGAAATGAAAGAAAAGTTAAAGCTATGGCTTCTTAATACAGAAATATCTATTTTGAATAAAAAGTATCTTTATATTACATATAATTCTTCAAAGGAGCTTTATGATGAAGTGTTTTATGCATATAATGCTTGGCCTACAGAAGGTGTCAGAGAAAAACTTAGAGCTTCCTATGCTACTATGGAGAATGAAAATCTTCTTGGATACATAAAGGAAAATAATATAGGTATGGTAGTTTTTAATGAAGAAAGCTATCCGGAAAGTTTAATTTATTATAGTGATTGTCCATTTGGAATGTTTTATAAAGGAGACATATCTATTATTAATGAAAATAAAAATTTAAGTGTGGTAGGTTCGAGGCATTGTACTAGATATGGTAGTGATGCAGCAGATTATATTGTTAGTGAACTTAGACATTACGATATAAATATAGTTAGTGGAATGGCAAAGGGAATAGATAGTGTAGCCCATAGAAGTGCCATTAAAAATAATTTAAAAACTGTTGCTGTACTAGGCAGTGGTATTGATGTTATTTATCCAAAGGAAAATAAAAATTTATATGGAGAAATTTTAAATGAAGGCGGCTGTATATTGAGTGAATTTCCTCTTGGAACAAAACCTTTAAGCTCTAATTTCCCAATAAGAAATAGAATAATTAGTGGTATTTGCAAAGGACTTTTAATTATTGAAGGTGGAGAAAAAAGTGGAACATTAATAACTGCAGGAACAGCTCTGGATCAAGGTAAAGACATAGTTGTGGTTCCGGGAAGTATATTTTCCTTAGAAAGTAGAGGGACTAATAAATTAATAAGAGATGGAGCTACTATTTTTAATGAAATGCAGGATATTTTAGATTTGTTGAATATTTATTCCATTAGTATAAATAATAATAAGGAAATAGGTATTAAAAATCCTTTGGAAAGTAAATTGTGTAGTATTATAGACGATAATCCAATACATATTGATAACATAATTAAGTTAACTCATATTGACATTAATCAATTATATAAGTTATTATTTGAGTTACAAGCAAAGAAGGAGATTTTATGTTTAAGTGGAAACTTTTATGTTAGAGTTAATAAAATGAAAAACTCTATGTAAAATTTTGAAGGCTTGTATCGAGTAATGTAAAGGTGAGAATTATATAAATAATCAGTTGAGTTATAAATGATTTGGAACATCGAATATTTATTGAAATTTTAAATTATTTAGCGAGCTATAATGGAGGGGTAATAATGGGGCAAAAATTAGTTATAGTTGAGTCACCAGCTAAGGCTAAAACTATTAAGAAATATTTAGGTAAAAATTATGTGGTGGAGGCATCCATGGGTCATATTAGGGATTTACCTAAAAGTCAATTGGGAGTAGATGTAGAAAATAACTATGAACCTAAATATATAACAATAAGAGGAAAAGGTGAGCTTCTAGATAAAATAAAGAAGCAAGCTAAAAAAAGTGAAAAAATATATCTTGCAACTGACCCTGATAGAGAAGGGGAAGCTATATCTTGGCATTTAGCTAAAATATTAAAGATTGATACTAGTGAAGCATGTAGAATAGAGTTTAATGAGGTTACTAAGACTGCGGTAAAAAATGCAATTAAATCTCCAAGAAAAATAAATGAACATGTATTTGATGCTCAGCAGGCAAGGAGAGTTCTGGATAGATTGGTTGGATATGAGATAAGTCCAATTCTTTGGAGAAAAGTTAAATGGGGATTAAGTGCGGGAAGAGTTCAATCAGTAGCACTTCGAATAATCTGTGATAGGGAAAAGGAAGTTCAAGAGTTTATTCCAGAAGAATATTGGACAGTTGAAGTAAAGGTTTCAAAAAATGGAGAAACTAAGGCGTTTTTGATTAAGCTTCATAGTAATAATGGTAAAAAAATTGTTATAAACAATGAAGAAGAAGCGAATACTATTATAAAGGCCATAAGTGATGGCGAATTCATTGTAAAGGATATAAAAGAAACAGCTAAAACAAAAAATCCTCTACCACCATTTACTACAAGCACACTTCAACAAGATGCTTATAGAAAGATTAATTTTTCAACAAAGAAAACCATGGCTACAGCGCAACAGCTTTATGAAGGAATAGATGTAAAAGGATATGGAACAGTAGGTCTTATAACTTATATGAGAACAGACTCAGTTAGGATTTCAGATGAAGCACAGGGAACAGCTATTGACTTTATAAAAACTACTTATGGAGAAGAATATGCTCCTAAAACCAAGAAGGTGTATAAAGGTAAGAAAGGATCGCAAGATGCCCACGAAGCAGTAAGACCTACAAATATAGAAATTACTCCGGCTGTGGCAAAAGGATCTTTATCTAATGATCAATATAAACTATATACTTTAATTTGGAATAGATTTGTAGCTAGTCAAATGGAGTCTGCGTTAATAGATTCTACTTCAATAAATATCTCAAATGGAACCTATGGATTTAAGGCTTCAGGATATAAGGTGAAATTTGATGGATTTACAAAGGTTTATGCAAGTGAAAATGAAGATGAAGATGAGAATACAAAATTGCCTAGCCTTGAAAGTGGAGAGGTATTAAAAAGAAGAGAGATGGATGGCAAACAACACTTTACTCAGCCGCCAGCTAGATTCTCAGAAGCATCTCTTGTAAAAACCCTTGAGGAAAATGGAATTGGAAGACCAAGTACTTATGCACCTACTATATCAACACTGTTAGGAAGACAGTATATTGAGAGAGAAAAGAAGGTTTTATTACCTACAGAGCTTGGTTTTATTGTAAACAACATAGTTAGTGAATATTTTAAACAAATTGTTGATGTAGAGTTCACTGCTGAGATGGAAAATAAGCTAGATAGCGTTGAAGAGGGCCAGGCTGATTGGAAAACTGTAGTTGGTGAGTTCTTTGGACCGCTAAAGGAAGCTATTGATATAGCAGAGAAAGAAATAGCGAAAATTACTATAGAAGATAAAGTATCAGATGTGCCGTGCGATAAATGTGGAAGACTTATGGTCATAAAAAAAGGACGATTTGGTGATTTCTTAGCATGTCCTGGATATCCGGAATGTAAGAATACTAAAACTATGGCTAGGGAACTAGAAGTTAAATGTCCTAAGTGTGGTGGAAATATTCTTGAGAAGAGAAGTAAAAAAGGGAAAACATTCTATGGCTGTAACAACTATCCACAATGTGATTTTGTAAGCTGGTATGAACCAACGGATCAAAAATGTAAAGAATGTGGAAGTGTAATGGCTAAAAGATATAGTAAAGCAAAGGGTGATTATTTGGAGTGTATTAACTCAGAATGCAAACATAAGGAAGTTATAGAAAAACAGGAATAAATATGTAAAATTTGTTATAAACATAAGAAAAAATATTTGAAATCGAATATAATTTAAAAAATACTGTAAACTTGTCGAAAATTAATAATAAATGGGTTGAAGTAATAAATTCTATATGTTATTATGATATAGTCAAAAGAAACAATTTATAAAATTGAGAAGTTAATGAATATTTTGATTGTTTGAAGTTGAAGTTGAAGTATAAATATTTGATGATATATTACCAAACAAAAGAAAGAGGAGGAATAATTGTGTCACTATTAGAAAAAACTAGAAAATTAAATAAAATTCTACAGAAATCAGGATCTGAGCCTGTAGTTTTTACTGACATATGTGAATTATTGAGCGAAGTTTTAGAATGTAATGTATATGTAATCAGCAGAAAAGGTAAGGTTTTAGGATATAACTTATCTTATGGCTTTGAGTGTGAAAAAGTTAAGAAGCACGTAGAAGATAATAAGAGATTCCCAGACGAATACAACAATAGATTGCTAAACGTTGATGAAACAAGAGCAAACGTTAAAACTAATGGTGTTTGCGTATTTGGAGATGAACAGTGCGATTTCGAACAGATGAAAACTACTGTAGTTCCAATAAACGGAAACAGAGAAAGATTAGGAACTTTACTTATTTCAAGATTCGGTAAAGAGTTTACTGAAGATGATTTAGTAATAGCTGAATATAGCGGAACTATCGTAGGGATGGAAATGCTAAGAGCTAAAACTGATCAAATAGAAGAAGAAGCTAGAAAGAAAGCTATAGTTCAATTAGCTATAGGAACTCTATCTTACTCAGAACTTGAAGCTGTAGAACACATCTTCAATGAGTTAGATGGAAGCGAAGGATTACTAGTAGCATCTAAGATTGCTGATAAAGTTGGAATAACAAGATCAGTTATAGTAAATGCTTTAAGAAAGTTCGAGAGTGCTGGAGTTATTGAGTCAAGATCTCTAGGAATGAAGGGTACTCACATAAAAATTCTTAACGATAAGTTAATGGATGAATTAAACAAACTTAAGTAATAAGATTCAAATAAAAATGAAATAAAAATCCTAGAATTAGGGTTTTTATTTTTCTGTTAAGCAATTGGTCATATATCAATGGAAGAGATTCCAATATTTATCATAAGTTATCAAATAGAAAATGAAGGGGTAATCCTTCATAGCTCAAACAAAAATTAGTAGATATTTATATGCGAAAATTATTGAATAGTAATTTTGTATGTGATATAATACACAAGGTAAGAAAATACGCACACTACTTTATTTATTAAATGGTGCCCAAGTGGTCTTTAATAAGAATGAGAGTGGTGGAGGAAAAAACCAGGAGGTATATAATAATGGCAGTAATTTCAATGAAACAATTATTAGAAGCTGGTGTTCACTTTGGACATCAAACAAGAAGATGGAACCCTAAGATGGCTCCTTACATCTTCACTGAGAGAAACGGAATCTACATCATCGACTTACAAAAAACAGTTAAGAAGATTGATGAAGCTTACGATTTCATTAAATCAGTATCAGAAGAAGGAAAAGACATATTATTTGTTGGAACTAAGAAGCAAGCTCAAGAAGCTATCCAAGAGGAAGCTATCAGATCAAGCATGCACTTCGTAAACAACAGATGGTTAGGTGGAATGTTAACTAACTTCAGAACTATAAAGACTAGAATCGCAAGATTAGAAGCTTTAGATAAAATGGAAGAAGATGGAACATTCGAAGTTCTTCCTAAGAAAGAAGTTACAAACTTAAGAAATGAAAGAGAAAAACTAGAAAAGAACCTAGGCGGAATCAGAAACATGGACGCTAACAAAATAGGAGCTTTATTCATAGTTGATCCAAGAAAAGAGAAAAATGCTATATTAGAAGCTAAGAACTTAGGTATTCCAGTTATAGCTATAGTTGATACAAACTGTGATCCAGATGACGTAGATTACGTAATCCCAGGAAACGACGATGCTATAAGAGCTGTAAAATTAATAACTGAAAGATTAGCAGATGCTATAATCGAAGCTAGACAAGGCGAAGAAGTAGCAGAGTAATATATATCTTTTAACTAAATTTCAATAGCAGCCTCATCTATGGTTGTAGGACATATGAAATTTCAAGGGTAGATGAGAGAGCAATCTTTCATTTACCTTTTTGTTAGGAAATTAAAGGAGGAATAAACATGATAACAGCAGCAATGGTAAAAGAATTAAGAGAGAGAACTGGTTCAGGAATGATGGACTGTAAGAAAGCTCTTAACGAAACAAACGGAGATATGGAAAAGGCAGTAGAAGTTCTAAGAGAAAAAGGACTTGCAGCAGCTACTAAGAAAGCTGGAAGAATAGCAGCAGAAGGTATAGTTACAACTTACATAACTGAAGACATGAAAACAGGTGCTGTAGTAGAAGTTAACTGTGAAACAGACTTCGTTGCAGCAAATGAAGATTTCAAAGCTTTAGCAACAAATGTAGCTAAAATGGCAGTAACTACTAGCGCTACAACTGTAGAAGCATTATTAGCAGAGAAATACGTTGGAGACGAAAACATAACTCTTCAAGACGCTGTTACAGCTTTAATTGCAAAATTAGGTGAAAACATGTCTGTTAGAAGATTTGAAAAATTCGTTGTTGAAAGCGGAGTTGTTCAAAGCTACATCCACGGAGCTGGTAAAATAGCTGTATTAGTTCAATTAGCATGCGAGAAAGAAGACGAAGTTCTTAAGACTGTAGCTAAAGATTTAGCTATGCAAGTAGCAGCAGCTAATCCATTATTCTTAAATAAAGACCAAGTTGATAATGAGTCTTTAGAAAAAGAAAAAGAAATATACAGAGTTCAAGCTCTTAACGAAGGAAAACCAGAAAATATCGTTGAGAAAATGGTAATGGGAAGAATCAGCAAGTACTACAAAGAAGTTTGTTTAGTAGATCAAGTTTGGGTTAAAAACGGAGATTACACTATAAACAAATATGTTGCAGAAGTAGCTAAGAAAATAGGATCTCCTATCGAAGTAGTTAAATTTGTTAGATTTGAAAGAGGCGAAGGAATCGAAAAGAAAGAAGAGAACTTTGCTGAAGAAGTTCAAAGACAAGTTGCTGGAAAATAATACAATAAAAGAGAACCTCGGTTCTCTTTTTTTAAAATCTATTTGTACATAATAAATTAATATGAGACTTAGGATTATTTTATTTCGATAATGGAATAATTTACATATACACAGAAGTAATATAAGTCGAGTTGAAATTTAAAAATACAAAATATTGATGTAAATACATTAAGTTGGAGGTATAATATAAATATGGAAACTGCAAAATATAAAAGAGTCATGCTTAAACTTTCAGGTGAAGCATTAGCAGCAGAAAAAGGATATGGCATTGATTTTGATACAGCAAATACTATTGCATTACAAATAAAGAAGCTAGTTGATATGGGCATCGAAGTTGGTGCAGTTGTAGGTGGCGGAAACATATGGAGAGGCAGAAGTGGCGAAGGTATGGACAGAACTACTGCAGACTATATGGGAATGCTTGCTACTTGTATAAATGCTTTAGCACTTCAAGATTCTTTAGAGGCTATAGGGGTTAAGACTAGAGTGCAAACTGCTATAGAAATGAAAGAAATAGCTGAGCCATATATAAGAAGAAGAGCAATGAGACATCTTGAAAAAGGTAGAGTTGTAATATTTGCAGCAGGAACAGGAAATCCATATTTCTCCACAGATACTACAGCAGCTTTAAGAGCAGCAGAAATAGAAGCGGAAGTTATTCTACTTGCTAAAAAGGTTGATGGAGTATATGATAAAGATCCTCATAAGCATGAGGATGCTGTTAAATTTGATAATTTATCTTATATTGAGGTTCTTGAAAAAGGATTACAAGTAATGGATTCTACTGCAACTTCATTATGCATGGATAATGAAATTCCAATTCTTGTATTTGGACTTGATGAACCAGGAAACATTATAAGAGCGGTAATAGGCGAAGAGATTGGTACACTAGTATCATCTAATATAAGTAAATAATTGGTGGAGGTAATTTTATGATTAAAGATATCATTAAAAACGCTGATGAGAAAATGAATAAGACTGTTGTTAGCTTACAACATCAACTTTCAACATTGAAAGCAGGAAGAGCAAATCCAACTATGCTTGATAGAATTCAAGTTGAATCCTATGGTTCTATGGTTCCACTTAACCAAGTTGGAAACATATCTGCACCGGAGGCGAGAGTTCTTTTAATTCAACCTTGGGATAAGAGCACAATAAAAGCTATTGAGAAAGCAATTTTAAAGTCTGACTTAGGAATAAACCCAAGCAGTGATGGTCAAGTTATAAGACTTGTAGTACCAGAATTAACAGAAGAGACTAGAAAAAATTTAGTTAAAAATGTTAAAAAATATGGTGAAGATGCAAAGGTTGCTATCAGATCTATAAGACGTGATGCAAATGATAAAATTAAGGGTTTAAAGAAGAGTAGTGACATAAGTGAAGATGAATGCAAAAAAAGTGAAGACACTATTCAAAAAGAAACTGATAAGTTTATCAAGACTTTAGATCAAATGGTTGAGACAAAAGAAAAAGAAATAATGTCAGTATAATATAACAATAAAACCTGCAAATTTTGCAGGTTTTATTATTAATTATTTATTTCTAGAGATTTATGTTATAATAAATGTGTATAAAGTAAACTATAAAACTTGAAACGATGACATAAATGTTTGGAACGGAGAGGGAAATTTTGAGTATATTTAAAAGAAAAAAAACAGAAGAAAATATAGAGCTAGATATGGATAGAATTCCAAAGCATATAGCTATAATAATGGATGGGAATGGGAGATGGGCTAAGGCTAAAAAGCTTCCAAGAACCATGGGACATAGAGCAGGAATGAAGACCATAAAGACTATTGTTCAGGAAGCTAGCAAACTTGGTGTTAGATATCTTACTTTGTATGCTTTTTCTACAGAAAACTGGAAGAGGCCTAGCGAAGAGGTTGGTGCTTTGATGGACTTAGTAGTAGAATTTATAGATAAGGAGTTAGCGGATCTTCATGAAAATGGAGTTGTACTTAATAGCATAGGTGACATAAGTAAGCTACCAGAGAAGTCTAAAAAATCTATTGAAGCTGCCAAGAGAAAAACTAGAAGTAACACAGGATTAACACTTAATATAGCACTTAACTATGGTGGAAGAGATGAAATCATTAAAGGTGTTAAGGAAATCGCTAGTCTTGTAGCAGAAGGAAAGCTGAAAATAGAAGATATAAATGAAAAAGAAATATCAAATCATCTTTATACAAAAGATATGCCAGATCCAGATATGGTAATAAGACCAAGTGGTGAACTTAGACTTAGTAACTATCTTTTATGGCAAAGTGCTTATTCAGAATTTTGGTTTTCAAATATAAACTGGCCTGATTTCGGTGAAAAGGACTTGAAAAAAGCTATTGCAGACTATCAAAGAAGAGATAGAAGATACGGCGGAGTATAAAGTAAGAGGTGATTAAATGAATCAAAGATACATAGGGGCTTTAGTATTAGCTCCACTATTATTATTTATATTTTTAGGTGGATACTTTTTAAAGATTTCTGTATTACTTTTATCTTTAGGTGGTATGTATGAGTTTTATAAAGTTACTAAAGTTAAGGGGTATAAGCCTGTTGAAATGGTGGGTTATATTTTATGTATAGGTTACAATATATATCTATCTATTGGACTTGATATTAAAATTGCCACAGGAGTATTTATACTAGTAGTATTTTTACTTATGATGATACCTGTACTAGATACAGAGATAAATTTTATAGATATAGCACTTACAGTTCTTCCTTGTTTTTATGTAGCAATATTCTTTAGTTTTATTTTATTAATAAGTATGATGGATAATGGAAGATATTTAGTGTGGCTTATATTTATATCATCATGGTGTTGTGATACATTAGCTTATTATTTTGGAAGAGCTTTTGGAAAACATAAGCTTATCCCAAAGGTTAGTCCGAAGAAAACCGTAGAAGGTTCTCTAGGGGGGCTTCTTGGAAGTGTCTTAGGATGTACGATATATGGATATGTAATATCTAAATACGGAGTGAATATAGCACTGTACCATTATGTAATTATAGGAGTTTTAGGTGGAATATTTGGTCAATTTGGAGACTTGGTAGCCTCTTCTATAAAGAGAAATGCAGGAGTGAAGGATTACTCTAACTTAATTCCAGGTCATGGTGGAATACTTGATAGATTTGATAGTATTCTGTTTGTATCTGTGGTAGTATATTACTACATTGGTGTTTTTGTAGGGTAAATATTAAATAATTAAATTGAAAGGTGTTAATATTGGGGAACTCAATATTAACACCTTTTTAATATTATATTTTTGTAATCCTTTAGGTTATAGGGTATAATTATGCATATATTTAACTATGATGGCGGACTGAATGATAAGGAGAGATACAAGTGAAAAATATTAGTATACTTGGGGTTACTGGTTCTATAGGAACTCAAGCCTTAGACGTAATAAGAGATGCAGAGAATGGAGTAAGGTTAGTAGGGGTAACGGCTCATAGAAGCTTTGAAAAACTAGTGGATATTATAAATGAGTTTAAGCCAAAATATATAGGTGTTACAGATTCGAAGTGTTTTGAAAAGGTAAAAGAGTACTGCGCTAAAGCTAACATAGATTGTGAACTTTATGGGGAAGAAGAAGCTTTAGAAAAAATAGCAACCTTAGAGGAAATTGATACAGTACTTACCTCTGTAGTTGGAATTGCAGGTTTAAAACCTACAATTAAAGCTATAAGAGCAAAGAAAAATATAGCACTTGCAAATAAAGAGACATTAGTGGTAGCAGGTGAAATTGTTATGAGAGAAGCTAAGGAAAATGGAGTAGAAATACTTCCGGTAGACTCAGAGCATGGAGCAATATTCCAATGTCTTCAAGGAAATGAAAGAAACGAAGTGAGGAAGATATTACTTACAGCTTCTGGCGGACCTTTTAGAGGAAAATCAAGAGAAGATTTAGTTAGTATTACACCTAGTCAAGCGCTTAAACATCCTAAATGGAATATGGGAAGAAAGATTTCTATAGATTCATCTACACTAGTAAATAAAGGATTAGAGGTTATAGAAGCGCATTTTTTATTTGATGTAGATTATGAAGATATAGAAGTTATTGTTCATCCTCAGAGTATTGTTCACTCTATGGTAGAGTATGTGGACGGTTCTATAATTGCGCAGTTAGGTTCTACAGATATGAGATTACCAATTCAATATGCACTTTGTTATCCAAAGAGAAACAATGCTATAGCAGAAAGGCTAAACTTTAAGGATGCGGCGACACTTACTTTTGAGGAGCCAGATATAGATACATTTAGATGCTTAAAACTTGCTTATGAAGCTGGGAAATTAGGTGGGAATATGCCAGCGATATATAATGGAGCAAATGAAATTGCTGTAGAGCTATTCTTAGATGAAAAGATAAGCTATATGCAGATAGAGGAAATTATTGAGGATTCTATGAATAAATTTGAATTAGTAAAAAATCCGAATTTAGAACAGGTTTTAGACATAGATAGAAGAGTAAGGGAATATGTTTTAAAGAAATATGTGAAGTAGATTGGTTTATGGAAGGAGAGAATTGTATTGCAAAGTATTATATCAAACATACCCTATATAATAATGGCATTACTTGCATTTAGTGTATTAATTATTGGACATGAGCTTGGACATTTTATTATGGCTAGGGTAAATGGAGTAAAGGTTCTAGAGTTTTCACTAGGTATGGGACCAAAGCTCTTTTCTATAAAGGGTAAGGAAACAGAATATCTTATTAAGGCACTTCCTATAGGTGGATATGTTAAAATGTTCGGAGAAGAAGATGATGTAGAGGTTGTAGATAGTAGAGCCTTTTCAAATAAAACTTCCTTTCAAAAGCTAACTATTGTAGCAGCAGGACCTATAATGAATTTAATATTAGCCATTATTCTTTTTGCTATGGTTGGAGGAATGAAGGGACATCCTACTAATATTATAGATAAAGTAGTAGAGAATTCACCGGCTATGGAGATTGGATTAGAAGCAGGGGACGTAATCGAAGGCGTTAATGGTAAACTAGTAACAACTTGGGAGGACTTCCTTAATGAAATTTTATTAGGGAAAGGTAACCCTGTAGAGATGAAGATTAAAAGAGGAAGTGAAACTTTTAAAGTTAATTTAGTACCGCAATATGATGCAGAAAAGGACCAATATTTAGTTGGAGTATATACTAGGAATGTGAAGCCAAACTTCATTCAGTCTGTAGGCTATGGAATAAACCAAACTGGAAGTACTATTAGGCAAACATTTGGCTTCTTTGGACAGCTTTTTAAAGGAAAGATATCTGCAGATGATGTGGGTGGTCCAATAAGTATCATTAAGATTTCAGGAAGAGCGGCACAGCAGGGAATACTTACCTTACTATTCTTTATGGCATATCTAAGCGTGCAGCTAGCAGTATTTAATATAATACCTTTCCCAGCTTTGGATGGTGGATGGATATTCCTTTTATTATTCCAAATCATCACAGGAAAAGAAGTGAATAAGGAAAAGGTAGCAACAGTAAATTATTATGGATTTTTATTACTTATGGGCTTAATGGCCTTTGTGCTTATAAAAGATATTATAAATCCTATTAAGTTTTAGGAGGAAATTATGAAAAGAAGAGAAACTAGAAAAGTTAAGATTGGAAATGTTTATGTTGGAGGAGATGCCCCTATAGCAGTTCAATCTATGACTAATTCAGATACAAGAGATGTAGAAGCTACTGTAGCTCAAATTTTAAAGTTAGAAGAAGCCGGATGCGATATAGTTAGATGTGCGGTACCTGACATGAAGGCTGCAGAAGCTATAAAGTATATAGTCGAAGCGGTAAATATTCCTGTGGTAGCAGATATTCATTTTGATTATAGATTAGCATTAAAAGTTATAGAAAATGGAATTTCAAAGATAAGAATTAATCCAGGTAATATAGGAGATATGGAGAAGGTTGAGATTGTGGCTAAAGCTGCAAAGGAGAAAAATATTCCTATAAGAATAGGAGTAAACTCGGGTTCTCTAGAAAAGGAAATTTTAGAAAAGTACGGTAAAGTATGCAGTGAAGCCCTTGCAGAAAGTGCATTAAATCACGTGAAAATATTAGAGGCTGTGGATTTTCATGATATAATAATATCTATAAAATCTTCTGATGTTGTTCAGATGATAGATGCTTATAATATAGTTTCTGAAAGTGTTGATTATCCACTTCACCTTGGAGTAACTGAGGCTGGGACTATATGGAGAGGATCTATAAAATCTAGCGTAGGAATAGGAGCACTTCTTGCTCAAGGAATTGGGGATACTCTTAGGGTATCTTTAACTGGAGATGTAACAGAAGAAGTTAAAGTAGGAAGAGAAATTTTAAAGTCTCTAGGACTCCTTAAGGATGGAATTCAGTTTGTATCTTGCCCAACTTGTGGAAGAACTCAAATAAATCTTATAAAGATAGCGGAAGAGGCTGAAAAGCGCCTTGGTCATTTAGATAAGAACATAAAAGTTGCCATTATGGGCTGTGTAGTTAATGGACCAGGAGAAGCTAGGGAAGCAGATGTTGGTATAGCTGGAGGAAAAGGTCAAGGAATCATCTTTAGAAAAGGTGAAGTAGTTAAAACTGTAAAAGAAGAAGAATTGCTTGATGAGTTAATTAAGGAAATAGAGAAGTTATAATAATAGGAGGAGTTATATGACTTTAGCAGAACTCCTAGGATATGATAGTAGATTTCCTATTTATGAAGATATAAACATATATAAAGTTCAATATCTAAAACAAAGCGATAGAGTTAAGGTGGTTTTAAAACATAAAATCAATCTTGATGAAGCCATGCGTGAAAATATAGGCTCTGTTATTAAAAACAAGCTTAATGATTTAGGTAAAATTGACCTTCTGTGGTATAAGGATGTAGAAAATGTTGCATTAGAAGATGTGGTAGGGGAGTATTGGATAGATGTAGTCAACTCTCTGGCCTCATCTTTTCCATCTTCTAAAACTAGCCTTTTGAAGGCTACTAAAACCATGGAGGAAAATAAGGTTAAAGTTGGAATAGCCAACGGCTTTATAGCTAAGATGCTTTGTACAAAGGGTATAGATAGATTACTTTGTTCAGAAATATATAATATGTTTAACTTAAGAGTAAGTGTGGAAATATACTTTGATGAAAATGCTATAGAATCAGATTATATCCTAGAAAAAGAAATTGAAGAGAAGAGAATAGTAAAGGATATTATTGCTAACACTCCAAAAATTACAGGGAAATCTGATGAAAAACCAAAGGAAAAACCAAAGGATTATAAATCAGAGAATAAGGGTAGCAGTTGGAATGATAACAATAATAAATATAAAGGTCGTGGTAGAGAGCCTCTGGATTCCAATGTTATTTATGGAAATAGAAATATAAATGAAGAAACTACGGATATGTCAGAGCTTAATATGGGATCAGGAAGAGTGGCGGTAGCTGGAGATGTATTCAAGATAAATATTTTTGAAGCTAAGAGTGGAAGAATTTATCCGTCAATATTTATCACGGATTACACTAGCTCAATAACTGTTAAATTGTATACTAGGACTAATGAAGATGCAGAAAAGCTTCTTGAAGAGTTGAAGGTTGGAACTAGCTGCAAGGTTTATGGAGAAGTTGAAATAGATAGATTTTCTAAGGATTTAGTTATAAATGCTAAATCTATTGTAAAGCTTAAGGCTAGTGAGAGAATGGACAGTAGTGAAGAGAAAAGAATAGAACTTCATGCCCATACAACTATGAGTGCTATGGATGGATTAGTGCCTCCAGCAAAGCTTATTGCTAAGGCTGCCAAGTGGGGTCATAAAGCTATTGCAATTACAGATCATGGAGTAGCGCAGGCATTCCCAGAAGCACAAGATGCAGGAAAGAAATATGGAATAAAGATTATTTATGGAGTGGAAGGTTATCTTGTTAATGATGGTGTTGCTATAGCCACCGGATGCAAGGGGAGATCCTTTGAAGATATCTATGTAGTCTTTGATATTGAAACTACAGGATTTTCTAGTACTCAGGACAGTATAATAGAAATAGGGGCAGTGAAAATAGAGAATGGACAGGTAGTAGACAGGTTTAATGAACTTATAAATCCAAGAAGAAATATTCCATATAAGATAACAGAGTTAACGGGAATAACAAATGACATGGTTAAGGATTGCAAGTCTATAAATGAGGTTCTTCCAAGATTCATGGAATTTGTAGGAAATGCAGTTGTAGCTGCTCATAATGCAGATTTTGATACTGGATTTATAAAAGTTAACTGTAGAAGACTTGGTATGGAGTTTAAAAATGGTGTTATAGATACATTACCACTAGGAAGATTTTTATTTCCACAGCTTAAAAGACATAAGCTTAACAATTTATGTGACCATTTAAATATTTCCTTAGAAAATCACCATAGAGCTGTGGATGATGCTAAGGCTACGGGCGATATTCTGATGAAGTGCTTTGAACTTTTAAGGGAAAGAGACTTAGAGAGTATGGATATGGCTAATAGGGAGTATTTAAAGTCTTTTGATATTAAGAAAGCAGCCACTTATCATGTTATTATTCTAGTTAGAAATCAAGTTGGACTAAAAAATTTATATAAGTTAATTTCAAAGTCAAACTTAGATTATTATCAAAGAAGACCTAGACTTCCAAAGAGCTTAATTGAAGAATATAGAGAAGGACTAATCATAGGATCTGCTTGTGAAGCTGGAGAGATATTTAGAGGGGTTATGGGTGGAAAGACCATAGAGGATATGGGAAAAATCGTAGAGTTCTATGATTATTTAGAGATACAGCCTATTGGAAATAATGAATTTTTAAAGCGAAAACAAATGGTTAGAGATGATGATGGATTAAGAGAGTTAAATGAAAAAATTTGTGAGTTAGGTAATTATTATAATAAAAAAGTGGTAGCTACAGGAGATGTTCATTTCCTTGAGCCCAGGGATGAAGTTTTTAGAAAAATATTAATGG